>DATLUM010000090.1 GCA_035533095.1 Acidimicrobiales bacterium
CAGAGCGCTATAGGCGCCGCCGGCCCCGCAACAACGACCTTCGTCGTCCAACTCCACTATCTCCGCGTACCGGGCTAGCAGGGCGCGCACTGAGCCTTCGACCCTCTGGACGTGCCTCAGGTGGCAGGGATCCTGCACCGCGACACGCGGACGGGACCATCCGGGGCCGGCCGGAGGAAGCTCGTCAGCTCGGCGGGCAAGCCACTCGTGTATGTCGAACACCCGATCCGAGAACCTCTGGGCTTCAGCGGTGCCGATCAACCGCCCGTAGTCCTTCATCGCCGCTCCGCACCCCGCGGAGTCGACCAGTATCGGGGCTTCCCCGGGGAACGCGTGCATCACGCGGCGGGCGAGCCCCGATGCGCCGTCGTGAAGACCGGCGTGGGCGTGCAGAGCTCCGCAACACGACGCCTCCGGCCCGGGAAGAGCCGTGCCGATGCCCGATGAACGCAGGACGTCGATCGCCGCCTGGTGGACCGGTCGCTGCCACGCGTCCATGATGCAGCCGGTGAACAGCCAGACGTCGGATCCCGTGGCCTCCATCGGTGCCTGGCGCAACGGGAGCCGTGGAAGTGACAGCCGGGATGTGAGACCCGGCGGAACCAGGCGAAGACGCTGCAATACGGCGCCTGCGGTGGTCGCAGCGAGCAGGACACGGTGCCTTCCCAGCAGACCGTACGCTGCTCGCTGCCAGGCCGGAAGCGAGCGGCGGGCGAGCACGGTGCGCGTTGCTTCCATCATCCGGCCGAACGGAACCGACGAGGGGCAAGCCGTCTCGCAGGCGCGGCACTGCACACACGTCTGCATCATCTGATCGAAGGCGCCGTCGATCGGGGCGCCTGCCTCGACGGCGCGCATAGCCGCGATCCGCCCGCGTGGAGACAACCGCTCCTCTCCGCTGACCCGATATGTCGGGCAGTGCGCCAGGCACAATCCGCACGCAACGCACGCAGCCAGGTCCTCGGGGTCTATCCGCAGGACACCGGTGACCGTGCTCCGTTCGCCGGTCGACGGCAAAGTCATGCGACCACCCGGGCGTCGGGCAGGACGCACCTGCCGGGGTTGAGGCGACCCGCGGGATCGAAGTTCCGCTTGATCCGGCGATGAAGGTCGACCACACCCGAGGACGGCGCATCCGCCGGTGGCAGTACTGAGTCGGTCTCCGCGTCGCAATGCACGACGCCCACCCCTATCTCGCACAACCAACCACCCGCATGACCGAGGGTGCCCGCGAGACTCTTCAAAGCCGCCGGCGAGAGCGACCTCCGGCCTCCGGCCGGCGGCTCCGGGGGACCGTCGACCTGCACGAAACCGTCCCCGAGCGCCGTCCGTGCCTGTTCTGCGACGTCGACCTCGAAACCCGACAGGCCCACCCACGTGCGGCGACCGTCCCACAGCACCGATAGGGGCCGGTACAGATCGGAGAAGACCCTGAACGGATCCTCCGGCTCTCCCAGGTACCAACGCTCGACCTCGGGTAGAGGAGTACACCTCAGCACGACCTCGGCCAACAGGGCCAGAGTGCCGAGCGAGCCCGTGAGGAGCCGCGGGAGATCGTAACCCGTGACGTTCTTGACCAACGGCGCCCCGCTCCTTACCAGCTCACCCCGCGAGCTGACCGCCGTGACCTCCAGCACGGCATCTCGCACCGGTCCCAGCCCCAGCCGCCTGACCCCCGAACGACCGACCGCCACGACACCCCCCACCGTCGCCTCGCCCGGCCCTTCCAAAGCGGCCCGCTGGCCGCCCTCGGCAAGCGTGCCCTGCAGGACATCGAGCCGTGTCCCGGCTCTCACCCGGACGATCATCTCGGCGGGCAGGTGCGCGACGACACCGGAGGGAGCGTTGATCTCCCGGGTTCCGGGTTCGGGTAGGCCGCCGACCGCCCAGCTGGTGCGCCCGCCCGCCACGCACACAGCGCCCTCGGTACCGACCTCGGCGGCAAACGACTCGAGTGAACCGGTCAAACCCAGACTCCCTCCGGGAACTCCGCCAGATCGCCGCATCGAGACCCGCCCTCGGGGAGGATCTTTTCGGGGTTGCAGAGACCGGAGGGGTCGAACGCCTCGCGCAGCCAGAGCTGCGCTTCGAGGTCCGCGGCGCCGAAGACCAGACCCATGTAGTCCCGCTTTTCCAAGCCGATGCCATGCTCGCCGGACAGGCTCCCGCCGGCCGCGACGCAGATCTCGATGATCCGCCGGCCGGCTTCGTGAACCCTTTCGAGCACCCCTGGCACCCGCTTGTCGAACACGATCAGCGGATGCAGGTTCCCATCCCCCGCGTGGAACACGTTGCCGAGGACGAGATCGAGCTCCTCCGCGATGGCCGACACCGCGTCGAGCACCTCGACGAGACGCGTGCGCGGCACAACACAGTCGTGGAGGTAATAGTTCGGTGCGATGCGCGCGACGGCGCCGAAGGCCGACTTCCTTGCCTTCCACCAAGCGGCTCGCTGCACCTCGCCTTCGGCCACCGCCACTGAGCGTGCACCGTTGGCCTCCAGCACCCCGCGCACTCGCCTCGCCTGTTCGGCCGCCCCCGCCGGAAAGCCGTCCACCTCGACGAGCAACACGGCCGCCGCGTCCAGCGGCAAGCCTGCATGGACGTAGGCCTCGACGACCTCGACGATCGTCCGGTCCATCATCTCCAGTGCGGCGGGGACGATCCCGGCCGCAATGACGGCCGTAACGGCGCCCGCCGCGTCGTGCATCGTCGAGAAGTCCGCGAGCAACGTCGCGACGCTCGGCGGTAGCGGGGTCAGGCGCACGGCGATCCGCGACGCGATTCCCATCGTGCCCTCGCTGCCGACGAAGGCGCCGCGCAGGTCGAACCCGGGGGGCTCGGGGTCGATACCTCCGAGTAGCACGACGGACCCGTCGGGCAGCACTACCTCCATGGCGAGGAGGTGACCGTTGGTCACCCCGTAGAGCAGGCAGTGTGGCCCACCCGAATTGTTGGCCAGGTTCCCGCCGATGGTGCAGGATTGCTGGCTCGAGGGGTCGGGCGCGAAGTGAAGCCCGAGGTGGGCGACGGCGCGAGACAGATCGAGGTTCAGGACTCCGGGCTCCACCCATGCCAGGCGCTGCTCGGCGTCGACCTCGAGGATCCGGTTCATCCTGGTGGTGACGATCACGACCGGCGGCACGTCGCCCGCCGGTGTGGCGCCACCGGCAAGACCGGTGCCCGAGCCGCGCGGCAGGAAAGGACGGCCGTGTGCCGCGCACACTTTCACAGCCGCGGCCAGTTGATCCCCATCCGACGGGAAGCACACCACCGAAGCCCTTCCGGTGACCAACGAGGCGTCCCGCTCGTAGAGGGTCAGCTCGATGGGGTCGCAACGGACGGCCTCCTCCCCCAGCGCGCGCCGAAGGTCGGCAACCAGCTGATCCGTCACGCAGCCAGTCTGGCCTACTCGGTGGTTCAGTCGCTGGCGCAGCGGGTCCCTGCTGGGGGGACGGTGAGGTTGATCAGGTAGGAGTCGGCCGCGGCGCGGATGCAGGAGCTGGAGCGGTACCCGGTGTGACCGTCGCCCACCCGGGTTAGAAGGACGCCGTTCTCCAGTTCCCCGGCGAGGGCCTGGGCCCATTGGTAGGGGGTGATGGGGTCGCCGGTGCTGCCGACCACGACGATCGGTGCGGACCCGTTCGCGTGCAGAGGACCGACACGGCCCGTCGCCGGCACAGGCCACACCGAACAAGTGGCCTCGCTGTAGAGGTTCTGCAGCCCGAACACAGGAGCCATCGATTCCGCCTTGGGGGCTGCAGCCTGGATCGCCGAGATGCTCGGGGCCGCGGCGTCCAGGCAGTTCACGGCCGCGTTGGCCTCGAAGAGGTTGTCGTAGCTCCCGTCGCTCTGGCGGCCCGTGTACGCGTCGAACAGCTCGAGCATGTAGGTGCCGTCGCCGTGGCTCGCCGCGCCCAATGCGAGACCGAGATCCCCCCATGTGGTGGTGGAGTACAGGGTTACGGCGGTTCCGTAGGTCACTTCGGCCGGCCCGACGGTCCGTGCCGTCCCTTTCGCTGGCAACGGGGACGTCTTCACCTTCGCAAGAAGCGCTTCGAACGCTGCCCGCGGATCCCCCGCCGGGCTCCACCCGCAGCTCGGCCTCGCCCGGCACCAAGCGAAGAACTGCTGAAGCTGACCGTCCAGGCCGGCGGCCTGCTGGTCGAGCTCGTCGATCACCGGGAGCGCCGGATCCAGTGCTCCGTCGAGGACCATGGCCCGCACGTTCTTGGGGAAAAGATCGGCGTAGGTGGCTCCGAGGAGGGTGCCGTACGAGAACCCCATATAGGTGAGTTGCGGGTCGCCGAGATCGCGCCGCAACACGTCCATGTCCATCGCCGCATCGGCGGTGCTCACGTACGGCAGCTCCGCCCCGCTGCGGGATTCGCAGCCCGCGGCGAAGTTCCGGTCGGCGCTGAGCATGGCGTTGAAAGCGGATGGGGTCGTCGGCTCCGGATCGACGTGGTAGTAGCGCTCGAGTCCCGCGCTGTCGAGGCAGACGATCGGGGCGGTCCGCCCGACACCCGGCGGGTCGAACCCGACCACGTCGAAGCGCGCAAGGAGATCCGGGGGCATGCTCGAGATCAGCGTCGGTAGCGCGTCGACCCCCGAAGCGCCGGGCCCGCCGGGGTTCACGAGCAGAGACCCGATCTTCTGCCCGCTGGCCGGCCGCCTGTCGATTGCCATCCCGATGGTCCCATCGGACGGTTTCAGAGGGTTGCGCGGCACCTGGACCGTCGCGCACTCGTACTTCGCTGGGCCGGCGTTGCCGGTGCAGGGTTCCCACTGAACCGCTTGGACCGGCAACGACGTGGACGTAACCGCCGTCGTCGGACTCGCGCGGTTTGGCGAAGAGCTGCTCGAACAGCTCGCAACCACCCCCATCAGAACGGCACTCGCTGCCGTGACCAACCCTGCACGACCTGACCGCACGGCCGCCGAGGTTAGAGCGTCGGCCAAAGAGCGCCAGTCGCCCTGGGCTACGGTGCAGGGATGGCCGAACTGGCGCTGGCGGGCTACCTGGACGCGCACCGGGACCGGATCGTCGACACCCTCTTCCAATGGCTGCGGATACCGTCCATCTCGGCGGACCCGGCGTGCTCGGCGGAGGTGCGTTCGTCCGCCGTGTTCTGCGCGGCCCGCCTCGCCGACGCCGGACTCGAGAACGTCGGGATCCTGGAGACCCCGGGGCATCCAGCGGTATACGCCGACTGGATGCACGCTGGTCCCGACGCACCGACGGTCCTGGTCTACGGCCATCACGACGTGCAGCCGGTGGACCCGCTCGACGAGTGGACGTCCCCACCCTTCACCCCCACGATCGTCGACGGGCAGTGCCGGGCGCGCGGCGCGATCGACGACAAGGGCCAGGTCCTGTACGAGATCGAAGCGGCCAAAGGACTCCTGTCACGCGACGGCCGCTTGCCCGTGAACCTCAAGTTCCTCATCGAAGGAGAGGAAGAGGTCGGCAGCGTCCACTTCGAGTCGCTGCTGGTGTCGGAGCTGGACAGGCTCTCCTGCGACGTCGTCGTCGTCTCCGACACCGGGATGATTTCCCCCGACGTGCCGTCGTGCACGGTCGGGATGCGGGGATTGGTCGCCTTCGACGTCTCGTTGCGAACAGCCTCCATAGACCTTCACAGCGGGCTGTGGGGCGGGGCGGTACCCAACGCCGCCCACGTGGCCACCCGCCTCGTGGCCGCTCTGCACGACGCCGACGGTAAGGTCACACTGCCCGGGTTCTACGATCGCGTGCGGGACCTATCGCCCGTCGAGCACGCGTCGATGGACGCTCAATCGTTCGACGAGGCGGAGTTCCGTGCCGCGGCGGGCGGTGTTCCCTACCTCGAGGGAGAAAAGGGGTACAGCTCGCTCGAGCGGGTCGGTGTGCGACCGACCGCTGAGGTGGTGGGCATCCACAGCGGCTACGGGGGGCCTGGCATCAAGACGATCGTCCCGGCCACGGCCGGCTTCAAGGTCGCGTTCCGGCTGGTCCCGGACCAGCGCCCCGAAGAGGTCGAGCCGGCATTGCGGGCATGGTTGCAGCAGTGGGTGCCGGCCGGCATCGAGGTGGCGGTCACACCCGAAGGCGCCGTCGCTCCGGCGCTCACGCCCGTGGACCACCCGGCCGTCGGCGCGCTCTCGCGAGCGGTAAGAGCCGTCTGGGGCAAGGACCCGCTTTTCACCCGCGAGGGTGGCAGCGGTCCGGAAGAGGCGCTCGGGCGGGTCCTCGCCGCTCCGGTCCTCTTTCTGGGCGTCGGGCTTCCTGGTGATCGGATCCATGCCCCCAACGAGCGTATGGTGATGGACCAGTTCTGGAAAGGTTTGCTCGCCGCCGGCGAGCTTCTACTCGAGCTCGGTGGCAGGTAGATGACCGAAAGCAAGGCCGCCGCCAGGCGCGCTTACAAGAAAGTGCCCGAAGAGGCCCATGAATGGGTGAGCTTGGACGATCCCGAAGAAGAGCGCACATGGGTCTTCGACGTGACGTTCCTGCTCTCGGGATGGGAGTGCATATTCGGGCGTGGTTGCCAGGGGGTGCTCACCGGGCCAACGCCGGAGTTGGTGCAGGGGTGCTGCTCCTACGGGGCTCACTTCACCGACGATGACGACGTGGCTCGCGTCGAGGCCGCCGCGGCGACGCTCTCCGACGATGAATGGCAGTTCGCCAAAGCCGGTCGCAAACGAGGGGTCGCCAAGACCCAGCGCGACGGAACCCGGATCAGCCGCCTCGTGGACGGCGCTTGCATCTTCTTGAACCGCCCTGGGTTCGCCGGCGGTCCGGGCTGCGCGCTCCACCGCGCGGCGATCTCTCGTGGCCAGGAGCCCCTCGAGCTCAAGCCTGATGTCTGCTGGCAGCTGCCGTTGCGCCGGGAGGACACCACGGCCGACGGCGGCAGGGTGACGTCGACGGTGAGCCAGTGGGAACGGCGTCACTGGGGCGACGGAGGGGCGGAGTTCCACTGGTGGTGCACCGAGGCCCCCGAAGCGTTTCGCGCCAAGCAACCCGTCTACAAGACGATGTCCGCCGAGCTGGAAGCGATGGTAGGCCCCGACGTCTACTCGCGCCTCACTGCGTATCTAGAAGCTCGCCAGTCCGCCGGCATTCCCCTGCCCCACCCGGTGGTGCGCACCAGGCGCTAGTAACCCGCTATGGGCGGGCCCGGCGTCCGTCAGGCCCGGTGCGGTTCGGGGTCGGAGTACTCCTCTTCCTCCTCGTCCTCCATCGCCAGGCACCACGAGGCGTGGTCAGCGCCGGGAACGGCTCCGCACTCTGCGCAGGGCTCGACGAACTCTTCGGTCGAACGTTTGAGTGCCCGCGCCTCTTCGAAGCGCCGATGCCGTCCCTTTTTCACGTAGAGCTCCCGTGGATCGAGAATCGAGCGTGGGACAGACAGTGTATCGCGCCCCGGAGCCGCTCGGGCCCCGGCTGCGCCTCCGGGCGCAGCCTCTAGAGTGCTCGGTATGGCTGACGAACTGGACGCCGACGCCATGATCGAGCGCTTCAAGGCCAGGGCGAAGGCCGTACGCCAGAGGGGTATACCCCCGCTGGAAGGCCCTGAGCGCAAGCGCTTCATGGACCAGGCCCGTATCGACTTTCAGGACTACGCCATCATCGGTGACGCGACAGGGCGGATCGACGACGGGATCCTCACTCTGACCGTCGACCTCAGACCGCACGACGACGTTTGAGCCGGCGGGAGACCGCCGCTTGGTGGGAGACGGCGGTGATCTACCAGATCTACCCGCGGTCGTTCTGCGACGCATCGGGCGATGGGGTCGGCGACCTCGAAGGGATCCGCCGGCACCTCGACCACGTGGCTCGGCTCGGCACGGACGCCATCTGGCTCTCGCCGTTCTTCAAGTCCCCGATGGCCGACTTCGGCTACGACGTCTCGGACTACTGCGACGTCGATCCGCTGTTCGGCGACATTGACACCTTCGACCGGCTGGTCCAGCAGGCCCACGAACGGGGGCTCAAGGTGATCGTGGACTTCGTTCCCAACCACACCAGCGATCGGCACCCCTGGTTCGAGGAGTCGAGGTCCTCGCGGGACAACCCGAAGCACGATTGGTACTACTGGCGGGACGGCAGGACCGATGCCGAGGGCGGGTGGGGCCCGCCGGGGTCGGAGGGCAGGATGCCCAACAACTGGCGTGCCGCGTTCCCGGAAGTCGGTGGCAAGGAATTCCCGCCCGCCTGGACATGGGACCGGCGCAGGGACCAGTTCTACCTGCACCTCTTCTTGGAGGAGCAGCCGGACCTCAATTGGGGCAACCCGGGCGTGCGGGCGGCCATGGAAGACGTGCTCCGTTTCTGGATGGCCCGCGGCGTGGACGGGTTCCGCATCGACGTCATCCACGGCATCGGCAAGGACCCGGCCCTTCCTGACCTTCCACCCAACCTGGCCCCTATCCCGGTGATCGCTCTCAACGACCACCCCTCCGCCCATCCCTACGTCTGCTCCTTGAGGTCGGTGGTCGATACTTGGGAGGAGCCGCCGCGCCGGATGCTCGTCGGCGAGGTGGTGCTGCCGACCGCCGGCCACACGCTCGCCTACTACGGGACCGCTGCTTTGCCGGAGCTCAACCTGGTGTTCAACTTCCACCCGCTGCGTGCGCCCTGGCAGGCGTCCGCCTGGCGCCGGCGGGTCCAAGAGGTCGAGGAGATGCTCGGCCCGGGTGGCTGGTGGCCGACCTGGGTGCTGTCGAACCACGACAATCCCCGCCACCGGACCCGCTACGGCAGCGAGGGGCGTGCCAGAGCAGCCGCGCTCTTGTTGCTGACCCTTCGCGGAACGCCCTTCTTGTACGCGGGCGAAGAGCTCGGGCTCGAGGACGCCGAAGTACCGCCCCAACGGTCCGTCGACCCGGGTGGGCGTGACGGCTGCCGTGCACCGATCCCGTGGGATGCGACTCCCGCCCACGGCTGGGCCGGCGGGCCGGACCCATGGCTGCCGTGGCCACCCGGTGCCGCCGCAGGAATGAATGTCGCCGACCAGATGGACGACCCTGACTCCGTGCTGCACCTCTACAGGCGCATCCTCGTGGCACGCAAGGCGTCCCCGGCGCTCCTTCACGGGACGTTTCGCTGGATCGAGTCCCCACAAGACACCCTCGCCTACACCCGGGAATCAGGCGGCGACACCCGCCTCGTGGTGATCAACTTCGGTGACCGAGAGGTGAAGGTCGGCCTCCCTGAGGGGTGCTGGAACCTACAGGTCCGTACCGGCCGCGGATCGGGTCCGGATGTCGCAGATCACCTCGTGCTTCGTGGCGAAGAAGCCGCTTTGCTGGTCGAGCGAACCGGCAGCTAGGCCCGATCACTACCGGACGCGTCGCCCAACGGCCGGCCGGATCGCTCCTCGAGGACCAGGCGGCCGCCCCCGTCGAACGCCAACGACGCCTCGCCCGCCATCAACGACCTCAGCCCTCGCGCCACCATCTCCCGCCTCCAACCTCTCGACAGCCGACCTTCAGGGTCGCCCCTGACCAACGCGGCGACGTCGCCTCGTGTGGCGACGAGCGTCGCGTCGATTCGCTGATCCCTTGCCACCTGCGCGATCCACGCCATGAGCAGCGAAACGGACGCTCGCACTTCCTTGGGCACGTCGTCAGCGGGCGGCAGCGCCAACCGGTCGGCGGGCAGCGACTTGCCGCGCTCGATCGCGTCCAATATCTCGGCCAGGACATCCTGGCGAAGGGTCCGCCCTTCCAGACCTCGCACCTCCGATAGTGCCTTGGCGTTGGCGGGCGGTCGGTGTGCGATCGCCGTGACGGCCAGGTCGGGCAGAACCGTTCGGACCGGGTGGTCGGTCGCCTGCGCTCGCCTCTCCCTCCACGCCGCCACCTCCTGCGCCACCCCGCGCGCTGACCCGCGCAACGACCTGGCATCGCGCAGCTTCCACCATGCCTTCGACGGATCGCCGGGGCCATGAGGCCTCGTTCTCAGCATCTCGCACTCCTCCTCCGCCCAAGCGAGCCGCCCGTCGCGGCGCAACTCTCCGGAGATCGCGTCCGCCAGCTGGATGAGGTTCTCGACGTCAGCAGCCGCGTACGCGAGTTGCGAATCGGTAAGAGGTCGCCGGCGCCAGTCCGTCAACCGGTCGCCTTTCGGCACGTCGGCTCCGAGGAAGGTACGTGAGAGCGTGGCCAGGCTGGCCGATCCCTGTCCCGCGAAGCCGGCAGCCACCTGGGTGTCGAACAGGCGCGATGGCAGCCGGCCGCACGCCCGCTCGAGCACCTCGAGGTCCTGGTCGGCGGCGTGGGCGATCATGACGCCGGGGCCGGCCAGTACCTCGGCGAACGGGGCGATGTCCACTGCTTGAGGGTCGATCACGGTCACCCCTCCCGACGGCCCGTTCCAAGCGACCTGTACGAGAGCGAGTTGGGGCCAGTAGGTGCGCTCCCGGTGGAACTCGGTGTCGAGCGCATAGCGATCGGCGGTGCGCAGCCGAGAGACCGCCGACTCGAGATCCGTGGGGGTGGTGACGAGCTCGTGGATAGCGGAACTCCTAGCCGCCGTAGCTCATCCGGGTGTCCTCCATGCGGAGGATCTCGGTGCCGTCGCCGACGTCGCCACCGCAGTCGACTACCTCGCCGGCGAAGACCGTGTGACTCGTGAAGTCGAGCGTGCTCCTCACTTCGCAGTCGAGCCAGGCCGCCGCTTGCTCGAGGATGGGGGCACCGGTGGAGGCGGCGCGCACAGCGAACCCGGCAAGGTTGGCGGCATCGCCGCCGTCGTCGAGGGGCTTCACGAACTTGCGGACGATGGCACGGTCGGCGCGGCCGATGATGTTGAGGGAAAAGACGCCGCCGTCGCGCACGAGAGCGTGAGTCACGGCCTCATGCTCGATGCTCACAGCGACGATCTTCGGGTCGGTCGCGACTTGCATCCCCCAGTTCAGTGTCATCAGGTTGCGGCGCCCGGCATGGACGCTTCCCAGCACGAACAGCCCGCTCGGCATCGACCACAGAACCCGCCTGCGAACCCGGTCGTACTCCTCGGGGTCGACGCCTCGGGGAAAGGGCCCGACGAGAGCGTGCTCATTTGCCACCCGCAGAGACTACCGGTCCGAACTGGACCATTCCGGATCGAGCTGGCGCAGGAACAGCGAGCAGCGTTGCGCCTCTGGCTCCTCGCCGATGGATTCGGCAGCCGCCCTCAACGCATCGAGAGCGCTCAGGAACCCGCGGTTAGATTCGTGCGTCCAGCGCACGTAACCGGACCCTTTCCATCCCGCAGCCCGTAGCGCGTCGAGACCGCGGTGGTAACCCACGCGTGCGTAGGCGTACGCCTCGACGTCGTCACGGGCGAGGCCGGCCAACGCAGCCCACCCGTCCAGGTACGTCGGATCGCTGGCGACGACAGCCGCGACCGCGGCGCGGCGCTCGTCCTCCGGGGATCCCAACGCCTGCAGCAACGACGCAACCTGCTCCGGAGAGCGCTCCGGAAGGACGGTCTCCGGGGGACCGGACGAGAGGTTCACTGGGGGATTGTCAGCCATGCCCTGCATCGTCGCGCGACGCTTGCGCCCGTGACCGAATCCCCGTGCCTGTTCGACCGGATACTCGACGGATCAGCCCCGGCTCATACGGTGCTCGACGAGGCGACCGTCGCCGGCTTCCTGGACGTGCGGCCGGTCTTCAAGGGTCACACCCTCGTGGTGCCGCGCACACACGTCGAAACGGTCGCCGACCTCGGCCGCGGCGTTCTCGGGGAACTGATGGAAGCCGGACGCCGCGTCGCAGCCGCGCAGCGGACCGCGCTCGGCTGCACCGGCACCTTGTTCGCCCTCAACGACATCGTCAGCCAGAGCGTCCCCCACGTCCACCTGCACGTCGTTCCTCGAACCCGCGGGGACGGCCTTCGCGGGTTCATGTGGCCCCGCACCAAGTACGCCGACGAAGCCGAAGCGGCTGCCACGGCTTCGAGCATCCGGCGGGCCCTCGATGCGGTTACGAGCACCCCGCAGCAGCCCGAGGAGCAGGTGGCGCCAGATCAGGTTCTCGTGCGTGACGCCCTCCCCGTAGACACCGCGAGGTTGGCGCAGCTTCTCGCCGGCGGAACCCTGCGGGCCGTTGAGGACCCCTCGGACCCGGCGGCTTACGAGCCTGCCCTCGCGGAGATCTTGGCCGCTGGCAACGCCACGATCCTCGTCGCCGAAGTGGGTGGACGGGTGATGGGCATGTGCCAGCTGATCTGGTTCAGGCACCTGCAGGAGAGGGGCGGGCTATGCGCCGAGCTCGAATCGGTGCACGTCGACGCGGCCATGCGAAGCCACGGCGTCGGGGGGATCCTCGTCGAAGCCGCGGTGAGCAGGGCCGAGGCACTGGGCTGCTACAGGATTCAGCTCACCAGCCACCGCTCCCGCGTGGACGCGCGCCGCTTCTACGAGCGTCACGGCTTCGAGCCGTCACACGTCGGGTTCAAGCGCTATCTACCCTGAACGTTCTGCCACGGCGGAGAGGCGGCCTAGCTCTCGACCACGAGCACGTGCTGGTTGGCCTTGCCTTTGCGTATGACGATCCAGCGGCCGTGGAGCGCGTCCTTGACGCTGAGGGATCGCTCCTCGTCGATCCTGTGGCCGTTCACGTATACCGAACCCTGCGACAACAGCTGGCGGGCTTCGCGGCGCGACGAGGCGAGGCCGGACTCGATCAGCGCGTCGACGACCGGCACTCCCGTTTCGAGGGTGGATCCGGCGAGCGAAGTTGTCGGCGCGTCGGCGAGCACGCTGTCCAATGTCTTTGCGTCCAAACCTGAGATCGCGTCGGTGAATAGAACCGCCGCGGCCTCCTCGGCCCGCCGTGCCTCGTCTGGACCGTGGATCATCGAGGTCACCTCTCGAGCGAGCGCACGTTGTGCCTCGCGGCGCTCGGGATGATCGGTCGTCGCGGCGTCGAGCTCTTCGATCCGGGGGCGGGGCAGGAAGGTGAACCGCCGGAGGTAGTGGCCCGCGTCGGCGTCGCTGCTTCGAAGCCAGAACTGAAAGAAGGCATACGGGGATGTCCGCTTAGGGTCCAGCCAGACGTTTCCCGACTCGGTCTTGCCGAACTTGGTGCCGTCGGCCTTGGTGACGAGAGGAGACGTCAGGCCGAACGCCTTCACGCCTCGCCGGCGGCGGATCAGGTCGACCCCTTCGGTGATGTTGCCCCACTGGTCGCTGCCGCCGAGCTGCATTTCGCAGCCGTACCGGTCGTGCAGTTCGAGGAAGTCCCACGCCTGGAGGAGCATGTAACTGAATTCGGTGAACGAGAGGCCTTGTTCGCGCCCTTCCAGCCGTTCCCTCACGGAATCCTTGCGCACCATCTCGTTGACGCTGAAGAGCTTCCCGACGTCGCGCAGAAAGTCGAGCAGGTTGGCTTGTCCAAGCCAGTCGGCGTTGTCCGCGAGGATGGCGCCGCTGTTTCCTCCCACGTCGAGGAATCGCCCCATCTGCTCGGCGATGCCCGCCTTGTTGGCCTCCAGCTCGTCACGACCCAGCAGCTGCCGTTCCTCGCTCTTCCCGCTGGGATCCCCGATCATCCCCGTCCCTCCGCCGAGCAGCGCGATCGGGCGATGCCCGGCCTCTTGGAACCGGCGGAGCATCGCGAGTTGCTGGAGGCTACCGACATGAAGGCTGTCGGCAGTCGGGTCGAAGCCGATGTAGAGGACGACAGGGCCGCCCTCCAGCCGTTGGGGGATCGCTTCGTGGTCAGTCAGCTGGTGGACGAGGCCGCGCCAGGCGAGGTCGTCTAGCAATGAGGGCACGATCTCAGACTGCCACGCCGGCAGCGAGGACCCTGTTCCTTTGCTTTAGTTGCCGCTCGCCAGCCTGTCCCCGTTGGCGTGGCGGTCCGAGAGCGTGTACCTGTCACGACCTGAGCGCTTCGACGTGAAAAGCGCGTCGTCAGCTGCGGCCACGAGCTCCATCGGGGAGGACGCGTTCGCCGGCAGCGACGCCACGCCGGCGCTCACCGTCATACCCTCCAACTCCGCGGAGGAACGCAACGCGGCCATCACCCTGCTGACCACATGGACCGCGTCAGAGGCTTCGCAGCGCGGCAGGATCACAGCGAACTCCTCACCGCCATAGCGGGCGACGAGGTCCATGTCGCGCACCGCCTCGGACAGGACGCCGGCGAAGCCGCGAAGCACCTCGTCACCGGCCAGGTGGCCGCGGGTGTCGTTGATCGCCTTGAAGTGGTCGATGTCGAAGATCACGAGACTGAGTGGCTCCCTCGAGCGCTCGCTCCGGTTCACCTCACGTGTCAGCACAGCGTCGAATTCGCGACGGTTCGCAACCCCCGTGAGGCCGTCGACCGCAGCGAGGCGTTCCCGTTCTGCGAGGAGCCGGGCGTTGCGGACAGCCAGTTCTGCGTGCCAGACGAACTGTCCGAGCATGAGCACCACGCGCTTTGGTAGCCGCGAGGTGAGCGGATTGCCGCCGTGCTCGGCCATCACGATGCCCAACTGACCGCCGTCCAGGTGGGTCGGCACGACCACCACGTTGCGCGCATTCGGCAGCAGGTACGCGGCAACCGGGTCGTCGTCGTGGCTCAGGTGGCGCACCAGCACCGGCTCCCGGGCGGACCACGCCGCGATCGCGACTGCGTCGGTTCGGGCGGCGTCGGGCACCTTGACGGGCAGCGGAGAAGACGACTGTGACGCGATGGTAAGCCCGGTGGGCCTGCTCCCCCTGTACCACCACACGGCTGCCCGCCGGAAGCCGAAGGCCTTCATCAAGGACCGCAGCAGAGCGGAGAAGATCTCGTCCTCACGCGAGAGAACTTCGATCTCACCCGCGAGCTCCGCCAGATTGGCGAGCTCGCTCTTGCTGCGGCGAAGCTCCCGTTCGCTGACACTCGAGAAGAATGCGGTACACAGCGCCACGGCCCAGAAGCCCATGATGGCGAGAGCGGTTTGACCCGCGGGCGGCGCTGCGACGAAGCGAACGCCAAGCAGCGAACCGACCCTTCCCGACAGGGAGAGCGTCGGGATCAGCAGGAACAGGAACGAATCCCACAGCGCCATTCGCAGGCCTGCGCGTTCGCTCACCAGGAGCGTGACGGCGATCAGTTGGACCGCGAAAAGGATCACCAACTGGCTGCGGGGCCCACCCGAGGGTGTGGTGACGATGGCCAGGTAGACGGCGTCGATCGGGAGGACCGCCCGCTGCAACTCCATCCTCCCGGTACGGCCTTTGCGCCGGTACCACTCGGCACCGGCGACGATGCTCAGGTACCCGGCGCTGAAAGGCCCGACGTCGGCGATGTCGAACCCGACCTGCCCGGTCGAGAAGATGGCTGTGAGCAACGTGAACGCGATAATCCCGAGACGGACGAGCAGGAGCAGCCCGAGCCGTTCCTCGAGACTGGCAAGGTCCGTCGAAGACCTCTCGGTATGTGTCAGGTCGGGTCGGACGTTCACGAGAACCCCACGGTGTCGTCGTCGCCCCGTTCAGGGGCCCGTGACACCTTGGGGTCCCGCCGGTCGACCAGAGCCTGGAGAAGTACGAAGAGCAGTACCGCCGCCCCGAAGAGCATCGGGATGCGAAGATCGACCGCGGCCTGGAGGGAGACGCCCTGCCAGCCCCCGGACGACAGGATCATCGGTTCGCCTTCGATGGCCGCCGGTTGCGGCGCAGCTTTCGCCGGAGGAGATGCCGCCGGGAGCGCGACTGCGGGTAGAGACGTCTTATGGAAAAGCCCGGCCGCGGTCGCGACGACCTTCGACCCTGCTGCGACGGGCGGCAGGGGTTGCGGAGCAGGTGACGGTGCCGTGGTAGCGAGCATGGAGGCATCGCCTGGTGAGGGCGGGTTGGTCGAGTTCAGGCTGGCAGCGTGGACACCCTTGCCGGGACTCTGCACCCCAGCGTCTCCCGACCCTTGGGGCATGGTCGCGGCGCGTGTGGCGGTAGCCGAGTGGGGCGCCCCGTGACCCCGGCCGTGACCTTGCGCGTCGGCTCCGTGTGCCGCCCGAGGCCCTCCGTGAGGAGCCGCGAAGGCAGGCACACCGCCAAAGCTTGCGAGAGCGATCGACAAGGCCACAAAAGTGCCTGCTCCGACGCCGCGCCGCAGTACGGTCCGCGTGGAATGTCGTCCCCCCGGTGCAGAGAAAGACAGCACTATCGGATCTCTCGGCAGCAGGAGCGGCGGACTTGAGCGCTTCCTGCCAAAATCTCCCAATGGCAGCAGCCGGGCTCCTCCTCTGCGGGGGCGCCAGCCGGCGCATGGGTGAGGATAAGGCCAGGATTCGCTCGGGCTCTCATGGCAAGGGCCCCTCACTGGCCCAGCGGGCCGCCGACATCCTCCGCGAGGCTACCAGCCCGGTCCTGGAGGTGGGTCCGGGGTACTCCGGTCTTCCTCGAGTCGCAGAGCGGCCCCTCGGTGGCGGTCCGCTGGTCGCCCTCGCGGCGGGGGCGGCGGAGCTGCTCCGGGTCGGGTGGACCGGTGCCGCCGTCGTGATCGCGACCGACATGCCGATGCTGGAGGTCGCGGTGGTCGAATGGCTGGCCGGTTACCCCGATTCCCGGACGGTGGTGCCGGTGCTAGGCGATGTCCCCCAGCCACTGTGCGCCCGCTACGACCGCCGGGCTCTCGATTCGGCGATCGTGCTGGCCGAGGACGGGGCCCGATCCATGCGGGATCTCCTGTCGGTGGTGGATCACGTGCTCGCAGGTCCCGAGGAATGGCAGGCGGCCGGAATCGAACCGCGGTGCTTCGCCGATGTCGACACGCCCGGAGACCTGGCCGCCTACCGCTCGAAGGCCCCCTGACGGTGGCGGCGCCGGTCAAGCCCGTCAACGCGATCAAGGTCCGGCCCGATCGGCACCTGAGGCTGCCAGAGCACGTCGTGACGGAGGAACCCCTCGAGATCAGGGTCGCCGCACCCGGCCGGCAGGCGTCCCCGCTCGCGGTAACCATGAGGACGCCCGGCCACGACTTCGAATTGGCCGCCGGTTTCGTCCTGACCGAAGGGATCGCCACGCGAGACGAGCTGGTCGGCATCGGGTACTGCGACGCGGTCCGCGACGACCCCGACCTTCGCTTCAACACCGTGACCGTCACGCTGTCAAAGGATCCGCCGAAGGGGCTTCCGGATCGTCGCTTCGCCGCGACCGCCAGCTGTGGCGTGTGCGGCAAGTCGCGTATCGAGGACGTCGCCGTCGCATGTCCCGTCGTGCCGGCGGCGGCGCCGGTACCCGCGTCGGTCGTGAGGTCTCTCCCCGGCTCGCTTCGAACGGCACAGAAGGCATTCGACAGGACCGGAGGTCTGCACGCGGCCGGCCTGTACAGCGGCACCGGTTCTCTCATCTGCGCCCGCGAGGACGTGGGGCGCCACAATGCCGTGGACAAGGTCGTCGGTCGCACCTGGCTGGATTGGGAGGACCCGGCGCAACTGGCCGGAACCGTTCTCATGGTCTCGGGGCGGGTCAGTTTCGAGATCGTCCAGAAAGCCGCTGCGGCCGGGATAGGGATGATCTGTGCTGTGTCAGCCCCGTCCAGCCTCGCCGTGGATGCCGCACACCGGTTCGCAGTGGGTCTGGCCGGTTTCGTGAGAGGCGAGACCTTCAACGTCTACAGCTGTCCAGAACGGTTCGTACTCGACGCCTGACCGGTGCACGTCACGCGACGAACCCCGCCGTGAGGCGGGGTTCGTTCAGCGAGCTTGGTGAGGGTTTTACCCGATGCGTCGGACGTTGGCAGCCTGCAGCCCTTTAGGGCCCTGGTTGACCTCGAACTCCACCTTCTCGTTCTCCTCGAGGTTGCGATACCCATTGCCCTCGATCGCACTGAAGTGCACGAAGACGTCCGGCCCGCTCTCCTGGGAGATGAAACCGTATCCCTTCTCCGAGTTGAACCACTTCACGGTTCCTGTCGCCACAAGCAATCCCTCCTTTCCTGGCCGGACCGGTCCTCTTCAACGACTGGAACGGCGGCCTCCGGCCGGAGCCGGGAGGGATCTGCTCTCGAATCCGATGCTGCACCCTCGTGGCCGGAAAAGGTAGCACCGCGAGCGCCCCGTTGCCTAGCTTCTGCACCTTCTACCCTTCGGGTGATGCCCCGGGCCGTCGCGATCGTCCCTCACACCCACTGGGACAGGGAGTGGTACCGCCCGTTCGAGGGATTCCGGTCCAGACTTGTCGCAGTGCTCGATGAGGTGCTCGACACCTTGGAGACCGACGATCGATGGGAGGGCTTCCACCTCGACGGTCAAGTCGCCGCCATCGAGGACTACCTCGACGCCCGGCCGGAAGCGCGGGACCGTGTCCGCAAGTTGGTGGCCGCCGGACGGTTGAGCATCGGTCCCTGGTACGTCTTGATGGACGAGTTCTGCGTGTCGGGCGAGACGATCCTGCGCAACCTGGAGATGGGCATCGAGTCCGCCGAGCATCTCGGCGGATCGTCCCGGGTGGGGTACCTCCCCGACATGTTCGGGCACGTCACGCAGATGCCGCAGATGCTGCGCCTCGCAGGCATCACCGACGCGGTCGTCTGGCGCGGAGTCCCGTCTGCGGTGAGGCGAAGCACCTTCGAGTGGAGCGCGCCAGATGGGAGCGCGGTCCGCGCGGAGTACCTCCCTGTCGGCTACGCGTCCGGCGCCTTCCTCCCCGACGACCCGGTGGCGCTCGTCCGCAGGATCGATGCCCTGGCGGAGGAGTCCCGCCAGTTCGCAGGGGACCAGGACGAACCGTTGCTCGTCATGAACGGCACAGACCATCAGGCGATCCAGCGACACCTGCCGCGGACGGTGGAATCGGCCAACGAGGTGCAGGATCGGTACAGGTTTGAGCTCACGACGATCGCCGCGTACCTGTCGCTGAGATCGGTCGAGAACTTGCAGTGCTGGCAGGGGGAGCTGAGGAGCAGCGCCCGCGCACCGATCCTGATGGGCGTCCTCTCGAACCGGCGGGACCTCAAGGTTGCTGCCGCCTCGTGCGAGCGAGCGCTGGAGCGCCTGGGCGAACCGATTGCCGCCCTCTGGCTGCCGCCGGAACTTTGGCCCACCAACACCCTGCGGCGCGCGTGGCTCGAAGTCGTGCGCAACTCCGCCCACGACTCGATATGCGGCTGCTCCACTGATGAGGTAGGCCGCGCCGTCCTGCACCGCTACGACACCGCTCGTACCATCGCCGGCGACATCCTCGAAAGCGCCCTCGCGATCGCGGCCGTGGCGATGAGGACCGCAGGGCCCGTAGCGGTGAACCCGTCCCCTCGATCGCGGGCGGGCATCGTCGAGATGACCTTGCCGGGCGCCGAACCGCCGAGCGGGACCCAGCAGGTGGCGCTGGTACCGGCCGGCCGGACCGAGCGCGCCGGCACGGGCAAGGATCTCGCAGCGGTCCTCGGGGAACTCGCGCGCGACGGATGGCTTCCCGTCGGCACGACGCCGTCGTCGGCGCGCGTGTCACTCACCCAAGGCCGAGTCGAGCTCTTCCTGGGCTGCGACGTTGCCGGCGCAGGCTCCCCGGCTGTCGCGCCGGTCATCGCGGAAGCGTGGGCTCTGGCGGGGGCCAATGCCGACGGGCCTCTGAAGGTGACCCTCGACCGAGAGGCCGCCCAGACCGTCCTCACACGGGTCACTGGCGTACCGGGGTTCGGCTGGTCCGCATGGACTGCGGGAGCGCTCGGGTGCGCCCCGGTGGAGGCGGGACCCGACTGGATTCGCAACTCTCTGATCGCGATCGAGGTCGATCCGTCCACCGGCATGTTCAGTGTCGACGGGCACCGGGGCTTCGGCCGCCTCGTCGACGAAGGTGACGCCGGAGACAGCTACAACTACTGCCCACCCACGGATGACCGGAGGGTCGACTCCCCCAGCAAGGTCGAGGTGGACGTCATCGAGAGAGGCCCGCTTCGAGGCCGGCTCCGTGTGTCCTCCGTCTACACATGGCCGGCGCGGATCGAGAATGGCGCTCGTGCGGGGGCGGTGCCGATCGAGGTTGTGACCGATCTCGAGCTCCGGGCAGGTGAAGGCTTCGTAAGGATCACCGTGTCCTTCGAGAACCGTTGCCGCGATCACCGGGTGCGGACGGTCCTGCCGCTTCGGTCGCCTACGGACACGACAACATCGGAGTGCGCGTTCGCGACGGTCGAACGAGCCCGGGCAGAAGGCGGTCCGAGGGAGGAGGGCCTGGGAACATTCCCGTCACGTCGTTTTGTGATGGCGGGCGGTCTGACCTTCGTGCACGACGGCGTGGTGGAGCACGAGCTCGTCGACGACGGCCGCGCGCTGGCGGTCACTGTCCTGAGGTCCACCGGGGTGCTGTCCAAGCCCTTGCTGACGACGCGGCCGAACGCTGCGGGGCCGCCGATCCCTGTGTCGGGCGCCCAGATGCTCGGCCCCGTCAGCTTTGCATACGCGATCGCGCTCGGCGAGGTGGATCCGTGGGCCCTCGCCGACGACTTCTTGCTCCCGTTGCTCGTGGTCCAAGGTGCAGGGACGGGACATCTTCCGCCGCGCGGATCCAGGCTGGAGGTTTCGGGAGCCGAGGTATCCGCCCTTCGACGCCGGCGAGGTTGCCTCGAGATGAGGGTGTTCAATCCGAGGCCCGAGACCGCCACCGTGCACGTCCCGGGGCACCGGGGCGCGCTGGTGGACGTCGAAGGCAACGAGCTCGGCCGTTGGGATGGCCGGTTCGAGCTTCGCGCGTGGCAGATCGCCAACGCGCGCCTCGATGCCCGCTCGTTGGATTGACAGCGCGCCTTCAACGTCCCGTGAGGACGACGACCACCGGTTGGCGCAGCGGGCCGGTGGCCCGAGAGCCCGCCCACGACGCGGCGGCCGTTGGCTCGACAACCACCCCCATGTGCCCCAGGTCTTCCTGCGCGGCGAGGATGGCCTCGTCCGAGATGCACACCACTCTCCCCGAGGACCCGACCAGCGCGGCCCGGACCTGACCGAGCCTTGCCGGCTCGGCGATCAGGATGCCTGTCGCCACCGTCGGCCGTCCGCCAGGGGGGCGGCCCGCGAGCGCCGCGAACTGCTCCGGCTGCACTGCCACAAGCTCCGGCACGGGCCCGCCGTGGAACGCAGAGAGCTCCGAGAACCCGAGCCACATACCTTGTACCAGCGTCCCGTTGCCAGCAGGCACCACCACCGCCCCAGGCGACCTGCCGCCGAGCTGCTCGAAGATCTCGAACGCCATTGTCTTCACCCCGTGCACGAACGAACCCTGGTACACGTGGCTCGCGTACCAACCACCCTCACCCCGCACCCGGCTGATCGCCGCCCGCGCCACGGCCTGCCTGTCGCCTTCGACCTCCACCACCGTGGCACCGCTCGCCTTCGCAACTGAGATCTTGGCTTCGGGTGTTCCAGCAGGAACGAATATCTCCGCGCCCAACCCGGCCCGCGCCGCGTAGACAGCGACGGCTTTGCCGGCGTTGCCGCTGCTGTCGGCCACCGCCGTGCGCTCCCCCGCGCCGGCGGCAAGCGCAACCATCACGGCCGCTCCCCTGTCCTTGAACGACCCGGTCGGCGACACCTGCTCCATCTTGGCCAGCACGCCCGGGGCCAGTTCGACCAGAGGGGTCATGCCCTCGCCCAGGGTGGTCTTTTCCCACGGCAATTCGGTGCCGGCGTCGGGCAGGCTGCGCCGGTAGCGCCACATCGACCACGAGCCACCGGGATTCGAAACGGGGTCGCTCGCCGGGCCGACCAGATCGAACAGCCCACCGCACTCGCATCGCCATCTACCTGCCCGCAGCGGCCATCCCCTCCCGCAGCGCCGGCAGACCTCGACCCAGCCCACGACGCTTCGTTCAGTAACCGTGCACCGGGTCGACGGGACCCACGAGAGGTTCCCCTGCGACGAAGTGGGCGACGTTCTCCTCGATACGCGCGGCGAGCCGAGGCCACACCATCTCCCACGTGTCTGCCGTGTGCGGCGTGATGACGCAGTTGGGCATCCCCCAAAGCGGATGGCCGTCGGGCAGAGGCTCAGGGTCCGTCACGTCGAGCGCCGCTCCCGCGATGGTGCCGGACCGCAGAGCCTCGACGAGCGCTTCGGTGTCCACGTGACGACCTCGAGCGACGTTGACCAACCACGCGCGGTCCTGCATCGCCTCCAGTTGCCGTCGCGAGATGATTCGATCGGTCGCCGGGGTCAACGCGAGCGCGACGAACACGACGATCGCAGACCCGAGCGCATCCTCGAGCTTGTCGGATCCGACCGTGCGCGTCGCCATCTCCACAGGTTTCGATTGGCGGCGGACGACCGTCGACTCCACCCTGAACGGAGCCAGCAACCTCAAGAGCTCTTCCGTGATCCCTCCGCCGCCGAGGATCGTCACCGGTGCCCCGTACAGCGACGTTCCCGCCGGCGACCCCCACGAGCGCGCACGAAGGCGCTCGGGCAGGCACCGCAAGCCGGCGAGCGCCAGAGCAAGAGCGTGCTCGGCTACCGGCTCTGCGTAGCTGCCCTTCGCGCAGCTCCATTGGCGCGAGGAGTCGATCACGCCGGACTCGACGGCCTTCTCGACCCCGGCGAACGGCAGCTGCACCCACCGTATGCGCGGCTCGCGGTCGAGGACCTCCTTCAGAGCTTCCATGCGGTGCGCGGACAACCACACGAGCGCATCCGCCGGTTCGTCGACCTTGACCGGAACCCCACCCCCTGCGAGCACGGCGTCCTCTGCGAACGGCGCGCTCCTCGGGCCTATCGCCACTCGCGGTGCGCTCATGGCTGCGAGAACTCGCCGTGGCGGCCGGCGCCCGAGCGGAACCGTCCCAACCCCTCGCCCAACTCGTCGCTGGCGAGCGACACCATCCCGTGGCGCAACTCCGCCGCGATGGCCTCCTCCTCGTCCAGCCCTTCCTGGTCCAGCACGGACATGCGATCGCGCCTCAGGCATGTCTGAGGAAACGACGCCAGCTGCTCTCCGAGCCGTTCTGCCTCCTCTCTGCACGTACCGTTCGGAACGACACGGTTGGCAAGACCGATCCGTTCCGCCTCTCCCGCGTGGACGGGCCGGCCGGTGAGGATCAGGTCCATGGCGCGACCGGCACCGACGATCCTCGGCAGCCGCACCGTGCCGCCGTCGATCAGGGGGACTCCCCAGCGCCGGCAGAACACGCCGAACACCGCGCCCTGCTCCACCACGCGGAGATCACACCACAGCGCCAACTCGAATCCCCCTGCCACCGCGTAACCGCTCACTGCCGCGATCACCGGCTTCGACAGCCGCATGCGGGTGGGCCCCATCGGGCCGTCGCCGTCGGGTGCCACGCGGTTGTTCCGGTCCGTGCCCATCGCCTTCAGATCGGCGCCGGCGCAGAACGTCCCCCCTTCACCCCAAAGGACCGCGACAGCGGCTTCGGGGTCCGCATCGAACTGCCGGAATGCGTCAGCCAGGGCTTCCGCTGTCGGCCGGTCCACGGCGTTGCGTGCCTCCGACCTGGAGAGGATCACCGTGGTGACCGGACCACGCCGCTCGGAGCGGACAGGTGGCGACGTCGTCATCACTTCGCAGACTACGTTGCCCGCTCGGGCGCCACATCCGACCGGACTGTCACATCCGGTCGGGAACCTCGATGCCCAGGACGGACAGCCCGGCCTCGAGCACCGACGCGGTCAGGGCGCACAGTCCGAGCCTGCTGTCGCGCACCGCGGGGTCGCCGGCCTTGAGAACCGGGCAAGTCTCGAAGAAGGTCGTGAATGCGCCGGCGAGGTCGAACAGGTACGAGCACAGCTTGTGGGGGCTCCACGTCTCGAGCGTCGCGACGACCGCGTGCGCGTAAGCGGTGAGCACGAGTGCCAGTTCGCGTTCGGCGGGCTCGGCGAGGAGGAAACTGACCTCGCCCGCTTGGTAGACGCCCGCGTCGATACCACCCCTTCGGAATATCGACAGGCAGCGCACCCTCGCGTATTGGAGATACGGCCCTGTGTTGCCGTCGAACGCGAGCATGCGATCCCAGTCGAAGACGTAGTCGCGTATGCGGTCGGTGGACAGGTCCGAGTACTTCACCGCGCCGATCCCGACCATGCGCGCGACCTCCGCGCGTTCCTCCTCGCCGAGCGACGGGTTCTTCTCTTCAACGGCAACCGCCGCCCGCTTGACTGCCTCGTCGAGCAACTCGATGAGCTTGACGGAATCTCCCGAGCGCGACCGAAGCATGCGCCGGTCGGAGCCGAGCACGCTGCCGAACGCCACGTGGACGGCGTCACCTCCAGGTGGGATCCACCCCGCTGCTCGTGCGACCGCGAAGCACATCTCGAGATGTTGAGCCTGGGGCGATCCGACGACGTAGAGAGCGAGATCCGCACCCAAACGGCCGAACCGGTCGCGAAGAGTTGCGAGGTCGGTCGCCGCGTAGCCGTACCCGCCGTCGGACTTCTGCACGATGAGGGGAAGCGGTTCACCCTCACGATTGGTGAAGCCCTCCGGGAAGACGCAAAGAGCTCCCTCGCTCTCGCGCAGCAGGCCTTTAGCAGCGAGCTCGTCGACGATCGAGCGAAGCTGGTCGTTGTAGACGCTCTCGCCTGCCAGGTCCTGGCGCGTCAATAGGAGGCCGAGCCTGGCGTACACCTCCTCGAAGTAGGAGACGCTCTCGTCGACGAGTATCCGCCACAGACGCAGCGTCTCCGGATCCCCGGACTGGAGCAGGACCACACGGCGCCGGCTCCGCTCCTGGAATTCGAGGCTGGCATCGAACGCCGCCCGTGCCTGCCTGTAGAACGTGTCGAGGTCACCGACGGAAAGCTCTCGCGCCCCTTCCTCTTCGCCGAGGTCGATCAGGTGCTCGATGAGCATGCCGAACGGTGTCCCCCAGTCGCCGACGTGGTTCTCCTTGATGACCCTGGCACCGGTCAGCGTCAACATGCGGCACAGGGCGTCGCCGATAATGGAGGTCCGGAGATGCCCGGCGTGCATCTCCTTCGCGACATTCGGAGACGAGTA
The DNA here is from genome assembly GCA_035533095.1 of Acidimicrobiales bacterium. Lineage (NCBI taxonomy): Bacteria > Bacillati > Actinomycetota > Acidimicrobiia > Acidimicrobiales > Acidimicrobiales bacterium. The sequence continues at coordinate 24,889 of DATLUM010000090.1, forward strand.
GTCGACGACGACGGTCCTGGACTCTGAAGACAGAGAGACGCCGCGGCGGGGATCGCGCGCCTGCTCCTGCAGGCATGAGGCGAGGAAGGCGTCGTCGAGTACCAGGTTGACGAAACCCTGCGGCGTGGATTCGACCTTGGCGCAGATGCCGTCGAGGCGTGCTGCGGATACCACCGCCGCGGCGATCTCGCCCGGGGGACGGCCCTGCTTCTTGGCGAGCGCCATGGCCCCGTTCGCCTGGAAGTCCACTCCCGGCCTCGTGGAGGGCCGCAGGACGGGCTCGGAGCCCGGTTCGATCCGAGCGAAGGCCTCGCCCAGGCGCTCGTTCAACGTCTCTTGCGGTCCCGGCATCCCTCCATGGTCGCCTCATCGACGGAAAAAGAAAAACCGATACCTTGCAGCGACCCATGCCAGGACCCACCCCATACGCGCTGCGGTTCGAAGCGGTCGACCTCGACAGGGTCGGGACCCCGGTCCTCTCCGGCGTCGAATGGTCGGTCCGGCGGGAGGACCGATGGGTGATCCTCGGTCCGAACGGCTCGGGGAAGACGACCATGTTCGAGCTGGCGTCGGGTTACCTCCACCCCACTCGCGGCATCGTGGAGATACTGGGACACCGCCTCGGGAGTGTCGATGTCCGTCGATTGCGTGAACGGATAGGCCTGGTCTCCTCCGCTGTCGCCAAGAAGCTCCTGCCGGGGGTGACGGCCGAAGGCATCGTCGTGGCCGGCAGGCACGCCGCGCTCGAACCGTGGTGGCACTCCTACAGCCAGGCGGAGCACGACAAGGCCGCCTCGTTGCTGGCCGATGCCGGCTTCGCCGGCATCGCCGACCGTCCGTTCGGCGTCCTCTCAGACGGCGAACGCCAGCAAGTCCTCCTCGCCAGGGCCATGATGGGCGAGCCCGACCTGCTTCTCCTCGACGAGCCGGCGGCGGGGCTCGATATGGGGGGTCGCGAGCGCCTGGTCGCGCGGCTGTCCTCGATTGCGGCGGACGCGGCGAGCCCGCCGATCGTCATGATCACTCATCACGTGGAGGAGATCCCTGCCGGGTTCACCCATGTCCTGCTGCTGCGGGAGGGCAGGATCGTGACGGCAGGGCCGATCTTTGAGGCCTTGAGCGCTGCGTCGTTGTCGGAGACGTTCGGCGTCGCGTTGGTCCTGGAAGGCACGAGCGGCCGGTGGCACAGCCGGGCCCGCTAGGGATCGGCGCAATGTGGCAGCCGAGCCCGCTAGGGCCCGGCTTTGACGTGACAGCGCTCTTGTTTCAGGTGAGGTGCTCCCGGAGGAACTCGATCGTGCGGTCCCACGCCTTGATGGCCTGGTCGCGGTCATAGGTGCCGAGGAGGTTCTCGTCGTTGAGGAAAGCGTGGCCAGCGGGGTAACGCCGGACCTCCGGCTCCTTGCCGGTCGCGGCTGTGATCTTCGCCGAAACCTCGTCGGCGACGCTGATGGGCACGAAGTCGTCTCGTTCTCCGAAGTGGGCCAGGACCGCCGCCTGCAGCTTCGAGTAGTCGTCCGGCAGCTGCCCCGCGGGATAGAACGGGACAGCGGCGGCGATCTTGCCCCCCTCCTGCACCGCGAGGTTGAGGACGAACGATCCGCCCATGCAGAAGCCGACGAGCCCGACGCGCTCGCTGGTGACGTCGTCGCGCGCCAAGAGGAAGTCGACGGCCCCAGCCAGATCCCGGGCGGCCCGGTCGACGGGAAGCTCCTGCATGAGCCGGCCTGCTTCGTTGGCGTCGTGGGTCGTGGCCCCGCCGTAGAGGTCAGGGGCCAGCGCCACGAACCCAGCAGCGGCGAGCCGGTCAGTGATCGATGCGATGTGGGAGGTGAGTCCCCACCACTCCTGGATCACGACGACGCCAGGGCCGCTCCCCGCGCTCGGTACGGCGAGGTACCCGTGCGCTTGTCCGCCGTTGCTGGTGAAGGTTACGTTCTGGCGGGGATTCGAAGTCTCGTCCACGGTGCGCTCCTTGCCCGGCACGCGTCACTCGGCGCGCCGCGCCAAGGACCGTACCCGGCAACGACGGAGTCAGTTGTTGCTGAAGACGCTCTCCAGCCTGGCGTCCACGTCAGAGACCGCGTAGAGGCTCCGCTCGAGCGTCTCGGTGAGCCAGCGCTCGACCTCGGTGCGCGGCTCACCCTCGGGGAGCTTGGCCCACAGGTCCAGCAGGCAGTCCTGGACCACCGAGGCCGGAACCGACACCTGGCCCTCCAGCTGGTTGCGGAACGCTGCGATGGCCACATCAGCGTCTTCTGGTGCTCCCGCCTCGCCTGTTATGGCGTCATGTTCGATCGCAGCAGGGGCTTGGGTCGCTTCAGTCACTCCCCCAGCCTAACGGCCAGATTTGGGTTTGGGGCCCCAATCGGCTCAAGAGTCGATCGGGTCGGTGAATATCGGTTGGCGCTTCTCGAACCAGGCTTTGACCGCCTCGATCTGGTTTGGGGTTCCGATGAGCGCACCCATCTCTTTCGACTCGTCCTGGAACTGCCTGGCGATGTCGACGAGGCCGGACTGGTTGAGCAGTCGTTTCCCGGCGCGGATCGCGTGCGGGTTGGACGCCGCGATCTGCCGGGCGAACTGCAGCGCCTCCGCTCTCGGGTCGGCGCACACACGGGACGCCAGGCCGATGGCGACCGCCTCCTCGCCGGAGACCATCCTCCCGGTCCAGGTGAGCTCCTTCGCCACGTCGAGGCCGACCAGCCGGCGCAGGGTGTGGGTCCCGGTCATGTCCGGGATGAGACCCCAGCGGATCTCGAGGACCGACAGCTGGGCGTCGGGAGCCACGAACCGCAGGTCGGCGCCCAGGGCCACTTGCAGCCCGCCACCCAGCGCGACCCCGTGGACGGCGGCGATGACGGGTACCGGCAGTTCCGACCAGGTGTAGGCGGCCTGCTGGGCGTGGTTGGTTATGCGCCCGCCGGACCTGTCCCCCAACCTCGATGTGACGCCCGACCCGCGGTCGGTGGCCGCCATCGCCTGGAACGAACCGAGGTCCAGCCCGGCGCAGAACGCCCTCCCCTCGCCCGAGAGCACCACTGCCCGCACAGAGGTGTCGTCCGCGAGTCGTTCTCCGGCGGCGACGAGTGCGTCGAACATCGCCTGGTCCAAGGCGTTCAGCTTGTCGGAGCGGTTGAGCCTCACATCGGCTACGCCATCTTCGACGGCGATCGTCACCCTCTCGGCTTCTGGCTGATCTGGCATGGGGGGCTTCCTCCTCGGTGGGCTACGCAATCGTAGGTGGCCGTGTCTTTTTCCTCCCGAGGCTCGCGTCAGCCAACATGGATCGATGCCTGAGCCAACGGCAACGCTGTCGACGCTTGCGGACGATCTGGCTCGGATCGTCGGCCCGTCGCAGGTGCTCGCGGACGAAGCGACCATGGCGCCCTACGAGACCGACTGGACCCGGCGCTTCACCGGTCGAGCGGCGCTGGTGGTTCGCCCGGCCACCACCTCGGAAGTCGCTGCGGTCATCCGGGCGTGCGGTGGCGCAGGTGTGTCCGTGGTCCCCCAGGGCGGCAATACCGGCCTCGTGGGAGGTTCCGTCCCGCCGGCGGGCGGCCCCCCTCCGGTCGTGCTCAGCACCCGACGGCTCGACCAGCTCGGCGAACCCGATCCGGTGGCTGCCCAGATCACCGCCGGCGCCGGCGTGACCCTGGCGTCGCTGCAGGCGTCAGCCTCAGCGGCGGGCCTGGAGTTCCCGATCGACCTCGCTGCACGGGACAGCGCAACGGTGGGCGGGATGATCGCGACGAACGCCGGCGGCCTGCACGTCCTTCGTTTTGGCTCTATGCGCGCTCAGGTGGTGGGTGTGGAGGCGGTGCTGGCAGACGGCAGCGTCGTGTCGAGGCTGGGCGGGCTCGTCAAGGACAACACGGGGTACGACCTTTCCCAGCTGCTGGTCGGCTCGGAGGGCACCCTCGGGATCGTCACCGCAGCGAGGTTGCGGCTGGTGCCCAGCCACCCTGCGAAGGTCGTCGCGCTGATCGGCCTGCCCGACGTCCGTGCCGCCCTGGCGGTACTGGAGGTGGTGCGCCGGCGGGTCGAGGGTCTCCAGGCCGCTGAGCTCTTCTTCGCCGACGGGCTGGAGCTGGTCCGGTCGCACGCCTCGCTGGCCGACCCTCTTCCCGCGAGTTGGCCGGTTTACGTCGTCCTCGAGTGCGCGGGTCTCGTGGACCCGAGCGACCAACTCTTCGCGGCTCTGAGCGACCTCGACCTTCCCGACGACGCAACCGCCCTGGCCGACGACCCGGCCGGCCAGGCGAGACTGTGGTCCTACCGCGAGCGGCATACCGAGGCCGTCTCTGCCCTGGGAATTCCGCACAAGCTCGACGTGACCCTGCCGCTTTCGCGGCTGGCCGAGTTCTCCGACGCTGTCGGCAAGGTCGTCGCGGACTGCGATCCCCACGCCCGGATGGTCCTCTTCGGCCACGCCGGCGACGGCAACCTCCACGTGAACGTAGTGGGACCCGATCCCGACGACGAGGCTGTGGACGAAGCCGTCCTGCGGCTGGTGTCCTCGATGGGAGGCTCGATCAGCGCCGAGCACGGGATCGGCCGAGCGAAGGCCAGGTGGCTCGCCCTGTCGAGATCCGAGCCGGAAATCGCGGCACTCCGGGCGGTGAAGGCCGCTCTCGACCCTTCCGGGATGCTCAACCCAGGGGTCATTTTCGCACGATAAGGCCATATACAGGGCTTGTGCACGAAAGTGACTCATGTCACGGTTTCAGTCCCCCGAAATCTGGGTTGACGCCGTTATCCTTGGGTACCGAGAACGAACGACAAGGCCCCGGGCGACCGTCCCAGAGACCGCTGACAGGGAGCCGTAAGCCAACCTCCGCCCTTCCCTTTCCGGCGGAGGCCCGCGCTGGTCCCGCTCCCCCATCTGCGATTCGCAGAGCCCTTTTCGTGGCCGGCGCGCCGACGAAAGGGTTTTCTTTCAATGCTCTCAAAGCAAGGCTACACCCATGCCCCGAACGGGGGTCATCCCGTCCGGCCGACTCGAGACCGTCCCGCGGGTGGTCTCTCTCGCCGCTTCCGTCGTGGTCTCGGCCGCCGCTCCGCCGTCGCCGCAACAGGGCTACCACTCCTGCTCGTCGGTACTCTTTCGGTACCCGCAACCGCAGCGGCAAAAACCCCCGACTCGGGTGCCCCACCCGATTCCTCGGTGTCGCACCGTGCCACGACGCCCTTCCTACCGGCTGCCATCGGCTCCGGGGACCTGACGGCGTTCGACAACCGCCCCCGCCCATTCGGCGGTGATTGGGCCGCCGGCGCCACCTTTCCCGTCCCGGGCGCCGCGCAACCCTCGGTCGCGCAACCTGCGGGGGCTGCTTCCGCACCGGCGGCCCCGGCGGCGACCGGGTCCGCGCAGCTCGTCAGCTCCCGGGGGCGCTCCCTCGGCACCTTCGTGGTCACGTGCTACGACCTGCAAGGCCGCACAGCTTCGGGTGCGTCCACGAGTATGGAGACCGTAGCGGTCGATCCCCGCGTCATCCCGCTCGGAACCCACCTTTACATCTCCGGTGTCGGAGAGCGCGTGGCCCAAGACACCGGTGGCGCGATCAAGGGCAACAGGCTCGACATCTGGGAACCGACGTACGGGCAGTGCGCGGCGTGGGGTGTCGAGAATCGGCAGGTCTGGCTGGGCTGAAGCCGGCGGGTCTGGCCGGGCTGATCTGTCCGGCAGACCCGTTCCGCAGCGGCCTGTCCGCCCGTAGTCTGGGGCCGTGGGTGCAGGAGCAGGGTTCGATGGCGTCATCGTGGTGTCGTTCGGCGGACCAGAGGGGCCCGATGACGTCATGCCCTTCCTGGAGAACGTCGTCCGCGGCAGGAACGTCCCGCCAGAGCGGCTCGAGCAGGTCGCGGCTCAGTACCACCTCTTCGGTGGCGTGAGCCCCATCAACGACCACAACCGCGCCCTCGTCACCGCCCTCCAGGCAGCGCTGGCGGAGAAGGGCAGGGACCTGCCCGTCTACTGGGGCAACCGCAACTGGCATCCCTACCTCTCCGACACGGTCGCGCAGATGAGCGACGACGGGATCGCAAGCGCAGCTGCTTTCGTGACCTCGGCCTATTCGTCCTACTCCTCGTGCCGCCAGTACATAGAGGACATCGAGGCGGCGCGGGCACTCGTGGGACCGCGGGCTCCGCGGATCGTCAAGCTCCAGCCGTACTTCGACCGTTCGGGGTTCGTCGACCCGTTCGTCGACGGCCTCAGGGTGGCCCGGGTCGAGGCAGGCCCGACGGCGCCTGTGGTCATGACCGCGCACAGCCTGCCCATCTCGATGGCGGCGACGTGCGACTACGAGTCGCAGCTTCGCGAAGTTGCCCGCACGGTCGCCGTCGATGCCGGGGAGCCCGAGGACGGCTGGACGTTGGCGTTCCAGAGCCGATCCGGTCCGCCCTCCGAACCGTGGCTGGGGCCCGACCTCAACGACGTCATCAGCGGGCTGCCCGAAGATTCCGGAGCGGTCATTGTCGTGCCGATCGGCTTCGTGGCCGACCACATGGAAGTGGTCCACGACGTGGATCAGGTGGCCGGGGCGATCGGGCGTGCGAGGGGCATCCGGATGATCAGGGTGCCGACGCCCGGCAGGAACCCCATGTTCGCCGCGATGGCGGCCGACCTGGTGCTCGAGACGGAGCACAAGATCATGCAAGGGCTGCCTGCCGGGCCGTGGTGCGGGCCCGGGTGCTGCCCGCCACCGCCGGCGAAGGGCGGCAGGTAGAGGTCAGTAGAGTCGCCCTCAGTGGCCGAAGTACCCGATGACGCCGAAGTGGACGACGATCTGGACGTCGAAGTGCGGGATGACGACAGCCTGGAGAAGCTCCGGGCGGACACAGAGGCCGAGCTGTCCCGGCTGCTACCACGGAGGGATTCGACAGTCAGGGTCGGGGTGCTCGGCGCGGGGAGCGACGACCTCGAGTCGGGCCAGGCCTACCTCGGAGAGCTGGCCGCCGGCGGCTTCGCCGTGCCCACTTGGCCGGTCGAGTACGGGGGGATGGGTCTCGACAAGGCAGCCGCCGCGATCGTGCGGTCCGCCCTGTCCGAGTTCGAGGCGCCCGACCTGTACCCGTTCCTCGTGGGGGTCGACCTGATCGGCCCCACCATCCTCGCCCACGCCGGCGACGAACAGAAGAAGCGCTGGCTGGCCAAGATCCGCAGCGGCGAGGAGATCTGGTGCCAGATGTTCTCCGAGCCCGACGCCGGGTCGGATCTCGCCGGGTTGAAATCCCGCGCGGTGCGAGACGGCGACGGATGGCGCATCAGTGGATCGAAGGTGTGGACGTCCCGGGCCCACTACTCGCAGTGGGGGCTCCTGGTCGCCCGCCACGACCCGTCCCTCCCCAAGCACGCCGGCATCACGGCGTTCGCCCTCGACATGTCCGCTCCGGGCGTCGCCGTGCGCCCCCTGCTCCAGATGAACCGCGACGCCCACTTCAACGAGGTGTTCCTCGACGACGCCTGGATCCCCGACCGGGACCGCATCGGTGCCGTAGGAGACGGTTGGCGTGTCGCCATCACCTGCCTTTCATTCGAGCGCGGGGCGCTCGGCGGCGGTCTGGGAACCCGCGTCGAACAGATCAAGGGGCTGGGCGACCGGATCGGCTCGTCGGTAGCTCCCGCCGGCGCGGCGTCCGTGCTGCGTGACCAGTGGGCGGCCCGTTACGCCGATTTCGCCATCGCCGGCTGGTCCGCCTCCCGCGCCAGGGCGGCTCGTGAGGCCGGGCGGGCGCCGGGACCGGAGGATTCGCTGTCCAAGCTGGGGGGCACCGCCCTCATCAAGAAGCTCTCGGCGTTGGGGCTCGCTGCGGAGGGACCAGAGGCGACCGTCTTCGACGGTGACCCCGACGAGTGGCAGTCGATGTTCCTGATGAGCCCGTCGTTGTCGATCCGGGGCGGCACCGACGAGATCCAGCACAACATCCTCGGCGAACGGGTCCTGGGCCTTCCCGCAGAGCCGAGGGTCGACAAGGACAAGCCGTTCTCGGAGACGGTCTGACCCTTCGGAGGCGGCCGGCCGGCTGGCGCGACCGTGATCCGGTGCGACCGGCGTCCATCCAACGCCTCGGAGGCGGCCGGCCGGCTGGCGCGACCGTGATCCGGCGCCACCAGAGGGTCCATCCACGTCATCTGGGTAACCTAAATATGCTGAGAGACCACTTAGCCTACCCACTTCCCCTAAAACACACCCGAAACGCCGGGACACCCCGAGACGCCCCCGAAACATCCGAGACACACCCGAGACACACCCGAGACGCCCGGGACACCCGAGACACACCCGGGACGCCCCTAGCCCCTACTCGGTAACGATCCGCCGGAAGCCCTCCGCCAGGCGCCCCGCGCCCCACCCCGCCCTCACCGCAGTCTCGGCCAACCAGGACCGGATCCACCCGTCCAGCTCCCCGCCCGAGTCGACCGACTGGCTGACGTGGCACCTGAGCGCCGACAGCTTGCGGTCGATGGTCCCCGTGACGTCGACGAAGACGTCGGGCGCCGGCGCGGCCATCAGCCACAGCTCGCCCACCGTGTGGGCCTCCAGGCCCTCTTCCAGCAGCTCGGGGAACGCGAAGGGGTTGCGGGCGTCGGGATAGACGGCGCAGGTAGCGGCTTCACCGACCGCCAGGTGGTCCGGGTGGCTAGCGAAGATCCGGTCCCACAGGCGGTCCGGGCTCTGGGTCACGACCCGCTGGGGCTGCACCTGCCGGATGACCCTCGAGATGTCCCTTCGCAGGTCGATCGAAGCCGCCACCCGTCCGTCGGGGTAACCGAGCCAGACCAGGTCCTTCACACCCACCTCGGCCGCAGCCGACTCCTGCTCGACCCGGCGGATCCGGCGCATCTCGTCCCGCGACACCGTCGGGTCCGAGCCGCCGGCGTCGCCGTCGGTCACGACGCAGTAGGTCACGTGAGCGCCGGCATCCGTCCACACCGCGACCGACCCCGCCACGCCGAAGTCCACGTCGTCGGGGTGCGCCGTCACAATCAGGATGCGCTCGGGAACCGGCATCTCGATCGACACGAAACGAAAGTACCTCCCCGCGGCCGTCGCCTAAGCTCTGACCTGAACCGGGCTGACCAGACGGGAAGGGCCTGAAGGCCCCAGCCTGGACGACTTGGCCGCTGCACGCCCCCGCGTCGGCAGGCCGGAAAACCCAGCCCTGTCCCGTCTCATCCCAACCAAAAAGGAGCGCCCTCCAGTGGCCGATCCCTCCACCCCGCCCTACAAGGTCGCCGACATCGGCCTCGCTGACTTCGGCCGGCGCGAGATCAACCTCGCCGAGGTCGAGATGCCCGGTCTCATGTCGCTTCGCGCCGAGTACGGCGACAGCAAGCCGCTCGCCGGCGCCCGGATCAGCGGGTCGCTTCACATGACCGTCCAGACGGCTGTGCTGATCGAGACGCTCGTGCATCTCGGCGCCGAGGTCCGCTGGGCGAGCTGCAACATCTTCTCCACCCAGGACCACGCCGCAGCAGCCATCGCCGCCGCCGGCGTGCCGGTCTTCGCCTGGAAGGGCGAGACGCTCGAAGAGTACTGGTGGTGCACCGAACAGGCCCTCAGATGGCCCGATCGGGCGGACGGGGAGCAGGGGCCGAACATGATCCTCGACGACGGCGGCGACGCCACCCTCCTGGTCCACCTCGGCGTCGAGTGCGAGCGCGACGGCAAGACGCCCGAGCTCGGCCCCGAGGACTCCGAGGAGTACGGGCTCATCCTCGCGACCCTCACCCGCACCCTGCGCGAGGACGGAAAGCTCTGGACGCGCATCGCAGAGGGCATCAAGGGGGTCACCGAGGAGACCACCACCGGGGTTCACCGCCTGTACCAGCGCCAGGAGCAGGGGAACCTCCTGTTCCCCGCCATCAACGTCAACGACTCCGTCACCAAGTCCAAGTTCGACAACCTCTACGGCTGCCGCCATTCGCTGATCGACGGGATCTTCCGGGCGACCGACGTGATGATCGCCGGCAAGGTCACGGTCGTGTGCGGCTTCGGTGACGTCGGCAAGGGCTGCGCCCAGTCCCTCAGCGGCCAGGGCGCGCGGGTGATCGTCACCGAGATCGACCCCATCTGCGCGCTGCAGGCCGCGATGGAGGGCTACCAGGTGCTCACCCTCGACGACGTGGTCGGTACCGCCGACATCTTCGTGACCGCTACCGGCAACCGCGACATCATCACCGCCGAGGCGATGTCGAAGATGAAGCACAACGCGATCGTCTGCAACATCGGGCACTTCGACAACGAGATCGACATGGCCGGCCTCGCCCGCACCCCCGACATCAGGCGCACGCAGATCAAGCCACAGGTCGACTCGTGGGACTTCCCCGACGGCCACTCCGTCATCGTGCTCGCCGAGGGCCGGCTCGTGAACCTCGGTTGTGCCACTGGGCACCCCAGCTTCGTGATGTCGTCGAGCTTCACCAACCAGGTGCTCGCGCAGATCGAGCTCTACACCCGCACCGAGCACTACCCGACCGGCGTTTACGTGCTTCCCCGCCACCTCGACGAGAAGGTCGCGCGGCTGCACCTCGACAAGCTCGGCGTGAAGCTCACCCAGATGACGGAGAAGCAGTCCGACTACCTCGGCGTCGATCTCGGCGGCCCGTACAAGTCAGAGCAGTACCGCTACTGACGCCTCGATGCGCGTCGGGGCCTACCCGGGCACCTTCGACCCGCCCACTGTCGCGCACGTCGCGATCGCGGAGGCGGCGCGGCGCCAGGGAGGTCTCGACCGCCTCGAGCTGGTGATCTGCGAGTCTCCTCTGGGGAAGAAAGACGCTCGCGTCGCGCCCTTGGAGCACCGTCTCGAGCTCCTGGCCGCGCTCTGCCGGTCCCGGCCGTGGCTGGGGATCGCCGTCAACGACTCCGAGCTGATATGCGACATCGCTGCCGGCTACGACGCCGTCGTGATGGGCGCCGACAAGTGGGCGCAGGTAGTCGACCCCGCGTGGTACGGCGGGTCGGAATCCCGACGCGACGCCGCAGTCGCCCGGTTGCCTCAGGTCCTCCTGGCGCCCCGAGGCGCGGACGTCCCGGTGGACCTCCCGCCGGGTGCGGTGCTGCTCGACCTCGAAGCGGACCACGCATCCGTCTCGTCGACCGCTGTCCGCGGTGGGCGCGTCGAGTGGCTGGCCCCCGAAGCCGCCCCCCGCTGGACTCCGGCGGGGGGTGCTGGCCCCGCGTGATCGCACCCCGTTAGCCTCTGGCCGATGTCCGCCCGCTTTCTCCACCCCGAGTGAGCCTGTTGATAGCGGCGGGCATCTGTCTGGTAGCGGCGCAACTGGTGGGGATCTACGGCCTCAAGACGCGCAAGGCCGATCTGGTCTTCGCGATCGTGATGATCGCTCTCCTCGCCGCGGCGATCCTCATGGGCATCGAGTACGCCTACCACCGCGTCCACTAGGCAACCGGAGCGATAGCCCTGTCGGATCGAATCGCCCGGCGGCCCCCTTCGGGGACAACGACCGGCCGCTTCGATCCACCAGCCCTCCACTCCGGATCGCTGCACGCCGCGGCAGCCGTCCTTTCGCGGGCAGGGCGCGGTCGAGAGCGGCGGGGCGACGGAAGACCGAGACGGGCGGTCGTTGTGCCGCCCGGATCGCGCTTCCGTCAGGCCCGTCGTCCCACGGCGACTCAACGCCCGGTGAAGACGGGGTCGCGGCGTTCGAAGCTGGCCCGGGTCCCTTCGGCGAAGTCCGACGTCGACCGCAAACGGATCTGCTCGGCGTCCTCGCGGTCGGTCGCCTCCGCCACCAGGTCGGCGAGGTGGCCACGCATGGTCTGGCGGATCGAGCGGACGGCCAGCGGGGCTGACCCGGCGATCTCGCCGGCGAGCTCACGGGCGGCGCTGCGCACTTCGGACAGCGGGACCAACCGGTCCGCCAGGCCGATCCTGGACGCCTCCTCGCCGCCGATGCGCCGGCCTGTGTAGAGCAGCTCGAGCGCCCGCTGGTGACCGACTATCAGCGGGAGGGTGGCGCTGAGACCGAACCCCTGGTGGAAGCCCAGCCGGGCGAAATTGGCGGTGAAGCGGGCCTCCGGGGCGGCCACACGGAAGTCGGCCGAACACGCCAAGCCGAGGCCTCCGCCGACCGCTGCTCCCTGCACCGCGGCCACGACGGGAAGCGCTCCCCGAAGCAACCTGACCGCCTCGCTGTACAGGCTCGCGGCACCGTCCTCCGGCAATGGGGCGGCGGAGCTTTCCTGGTTGAAGTCGGCGCCGGCGCAGAAGTGCTTCCCCTCCGAGCACAGGACGATCGCCCGGCAGGTACCGCCTTCGTCGAGCCAGTCGTACGCCTCGGCGATGGAGCGGATCAGCACGACGTCGAAGAAGTTGTTGGGTGGACGGTGGATCTCCACTTCCGCCACGAAATCGTCGCCTAGTTCCACTGTGACGTCACCGAAGCTCTGTGCCATGGGGCGCCATACTCGCGGACGTGGAGATTTCCGCCAAGGGCGACTACGCCGTGAGGGCGCTGGCCGTGCTCGCCGCCGCCGGCGGCAACTCCATGACGGTCGCCGAACTGGCCTCCGCGCAGGGGATCCCGGCCGGCTTTCTCCAGGGCATCCTCCAACGACTGCGCCAGCGCGGCATCCTCTCCAGCCACCGGGGCACCGATGGCGGCTACAGGCTTGCCCGGCCGCCGGCGGAGATCACCGTGGCGGACGTGCTCCGCGCCGTCGACGGCCCGCTCGCGGCGGTGCGGGGGCAACCCACCGAGGACATCGACTACCCGGGTGTGGCGGGGCCTCTCAAGGACGTGTGGCTGGCGCTGCGGGCCAGCATGCGGCGGGTGATCGAGCACGTCACCCTGGAGGACATCGTCGAGGGACCGCTCCCCGGGTGCGTGACCGAGCTCAATGCCGACCCGGCCGCCTGGACGTCCGGCTAGACGTCCGGCTAGACGTCAACCCCGCGATTTGGTGGACCCCTCCGGCGGGAGCCGCTAAGGTCACCCTCCGTCTTGAGTCTCATCGGGAAGCTCCTACGAGCTGCCTCCCACCCCGGATTCTGGGGAGGCGGCCTCGTGAAGCGGACGATGGCCGGCATGAGTGTCGCCGTTGTCTTGTTCGGCGCGCCCGGTGCTCTGGTTGCGGTGACGGCCGGCAGGGCCGGGGCGGACGAGATCTCCACCACCCGGGCACAGATCACCGCCATCGAGTCCCAGGTATCCCAGGGGGCGAGCGCCATCCACGCCCTGACCGTCGCGTACGACCAGGCCAACCTGGAGGCCGACGCCCTCGGACGCCAGGTCCGGGCCGACGAGGAGCAGCTGGTCCACCTGCAGCAGCAGGTCGCTACAAGCGAGCAGGCGCTGCGCCGCGAGGCCATCCTCAGCTACACCGGAGGCGTCGACCCCACGACGGCGCTCCCGCCCGGGACCGACCCTGCAGTCAGGGCCGGCTACCTCTCCATCGCCACGGGGAACGTCTCCGACAGCGTCGACCGGTACCGGACCGAGCAGTACCTGCTGAACGCCGCCGCCCAGAACCTCGAGCGGCAGCAGCAGGCCAGCCAGGCAGCGGCGCTGGAGGTGGAGGCCGCCCGGGCGACCGCCCTCGCCGAGGCCGCCTCCGAGCAGGGAAGACTGACCAGCCTGCAGGGGCGTCTCGACCACCTGCTCGCCGCCCGCACCCAGGGCATGCCGGTCAACAACGGCCTCGTCGCGGTCGTCCACTCCATAGTCTCCCCCGGCGGCGCCGGCGGCGTCTGGCTCCAGCTGCGCGAGTGCGAGTCGGGCAACAACTACCAGGCCGACACCGGGAACGGCTTCTACGGGGCGTACCAGTTCAGCCAGTCGACCTGGACCAACCTCGGCTATCCGGGCCGACCCGACCTCGAGCCGCCGGCGATGCAGGACGCCGCCGCGCAGAAGCTGCAGTCGCAGAGCGGGTGGGGCCAGTGGCCGGCGTGCTCGGCGGCGCTCGGCCTCCGCTGAACGCCTCCCGCTCCACCATCCCCGACGCCGCCTGCCGCCGCCGGTACTCTCGCCGAGCCGTGACCGCCGCCGACCCCCTCCCGACCGCCACGTTCAACTGCCCGCGCTGCGCCACCGAGGTGACCGAGCGCTTCTGGGGACCCTGCACCGACTGCCGCCAGCAGCTCGCGCAGTCGACGATCGCGGCACAGCGAGACGCCGCCGGCTACGAGGCCACCAGGTTCGAGCCGGCGATGCACGTCACGCCCAACCACGTCGCGACGAAGGACTAGCCGCCTACCACAGCCCCCGGAGCGCGTCGTCGACGGCGGACGGCAGCGCCGCCGAGAGCGCCGGCAGAGCGACGTCGTCGCGCCGGCCGCGCACGGCGCGGTGATCCAGCAGATCCTCTACCGACGGCGGCAGGAATCGGGTCCGCTGCCCGTAGCTGTGCGCGTCACCCCGCCCGAACGGCCCACCGTGGTGGTAGCGCAACGGGGCGTAGATGTGGAGGTGCTCGCAGGCGCGGGTCAGCGCGACGTAGAAGAGCCGGCGTTCCTCCTCTATCTCCTCCCTCGACCCGGTCGACATGTCCGAGGGGAACATCCCGTCGGCTGCGTGGATCAGGTGCACAACCCGCCACTCCCCGCCTTTCGCGGAGTGCACCGTCGACAGGATGACGTAGTCGTCATCCAGCAAGGGGGGTCCGGCAAGATCGGCGGTCGATGCCGGCGGGTCGAGCGTCAGCTCGGCGACCATCCGGGACCGGTCCTCGAACCCGCCGGCGACCCGCGCCAGCGCCTCGAGATCCCGCAGCCGCACATCAGCGTTCTCGTAGCGCCGGCGGATCATGGGCTCGAGCCCCGCCGCCAGCCTCTCCACCTGCGCCCCGGCCGCCAAAGCGGAAGTCACGCAGTCACGCAGCGCTGCCGCCAGCCTCTCCGCGTCGTTCGCGGCGCGCGCCGGCACCAGCCCCGCCGCGCCGTCGACAAAACGACCCAGCCCCTCCCCCTCCCCCACTCCCATCGCTTCCATCGCGCGGCGCGCGCCCGCCGGGCCGACACCGTCGAGCAGTTGCAGCAGCCGGTACCACGCCAGCTCGTCGCGGGGGTTGTCGAGCACGCGTAGCGCTGCGATCAGGTCCCGCACGTGGGCGGCTTCTAGGAATCGCAACCCGCCGTACTTGACGAACGGGATGTTCCGCCGGCGAAGCTCGACTTCCAACAGGTCGCTGTGGTGCGCAGTGCGGAACAGGACGGCCTGGTCGCGCAGCGCCACCCCGGCCTCGTGGTGTTCGAGGATCACGTCCGCTACAGCGTCCGCCTGCGACGCCTCGTCCGGGCATGTGGCGAGCACCGGCCGCAGGCCGCCGACCCGCTCTGTCCATAGATGTTTGGCGTATCCCTCGGTCGCCTGCGCCAGCACGGCGTTCGCGAGGTCGAGGATCGGCTGCGTCGAGCGGTAGTTGCGCTCCAGTTTCACGACGGTCGCGCCAGGAAAGCGGTCCGGGAAATCGAGCATGTTGCGGACGGTGGCCGCGCGGAACGCGTAGATCGACTGGGCGTCGTCGCCGACCGCCGTCAACGGCCGTGCGCCGGCGCGCAGCGCTGCGACGATGTCGGCCTGCAACACGTTGGTGTCCTGGTACTCGTCGACGAGGATGTGGTCGTACGCGGCGGCGAGCACGGGCCCCACCTGTGGGTCGGTCGCGGCCGCGCGCCAGTACAGGAGCATGTCGTCGAAATCGAGGACGCCCTGCGCGCGCTTGCGTTCGGTATAGAGGGAAAAGACCTGTCCGATCGCGGCTTCGTGCTCCTGTACCCAGGGAAAGTGTCTGCGCAGGACGGGCCGGAGCGGCTCCTGCGCGTTGACCACCCGCGAATAGACGGCGACCAGCGTGTCCTTGCGGGGAAAACGACGCCGCTCCCCCTCCCCGACCTCCTGGCGCACCAGGTGCATCAGGTCGGCTGCGTCGCCCTGGTCCATCACGCTGAAGCCCGCACCGAGGCCGAGCGCTTCGCCGTGCTGGCGCAGCAACCGGTGCGCCACGGAATGGAACGTCCCGGCGTGCACGCGGCGTGCAACCTCCGGCCCGACCAGCGGGGCGAGCCGGCGGATCATCTCGTCCGCGGCCCGGCGGCTGAACGTCACCAGCAGCAGGCGTTCGGGAGCGGTCCCCCCCGAGATGAGCCGGGCGAGGCGCGCCACGAGCGTCCTGGTCTTGCCCGTGCCGGCCCCCGCGACGATCAGGAGCGGGCCCCCGTCGTGCTCGACGGCCTCGCGCTGGGACTCGTCAAGGCCGGCCGACCACCGGGGCTCGTCGTGCATCCCACGAGAATACGCGCACTTCGAACACGTGTTCGGGAATAGGCTGTTCGGGTGGGACGCCGGCTGATCCTCGCCTCCGCCTCGCCGTCTCGGCTGCGCCTCCTCGAAGGCTCCGGCCTCCGCCCGGAGGTGATCGTCAGCCACGTATCCGAGGACGGAGTCGACCACCTCACCCCAGCCGAGGCCACCCTCGTCCTGGCGAGGCGGAAGGCCGAGTCTGTCGCAGAGAAGGTCGAGGGACCCGCGCTGGTGGTCGGCTGCGACTCGATGCTCGAGCTCGGGGACGCCACGTTCGGCAAGCCGTCGACACCCCAGGAGGCCCGCCGGCGGTGGCAGCAGATGCGCAACAGGGCCGGGATGCTCCACACGGGTCACTGCGTCATCGACACGGACTCCGGCGCTCAGGCAGCGCACACCGACTCCGCGATCGTGCGCTTCGGCGACCCGACCGACGCCGAGATAGACGCGTACGTCGCGACGGGCGAGCCGCTGCGGGTCGCCGGCGCCTTCACCCTGGAGGGGATGTCCGCCCCGTGGATCGATTCGATCGACGGCAACTACGGCACCATCACCGGGATCTCCATCCCCCTCCTGCGCCGGCTGCTCGCCGAGCTACGGGTGGAGATCGTCGACCTGTGGTCCTGAAGATCGGACCGATAGAGGTCGGTCCCCCGGTCGTGCTCGCGCCCATGGCCGGCGTGACCAACCCCGCGTTCCGCGAGCTGTGCCGCGGGTTCGGCGGTGGTTTGTACGTCAGCGAGATGATCACCGCCCGCGCGCTCGTGGAACGCAACGACAAGACCTTCCGCATGGCCGCCCGCGCCCCGGGCGAACCCGTTCACAGCGTGCAGCTCTACGGCGCGGATCCTCGCGTCATGCACGAGGCGGTGCGGATACTCGTCGACGAGATCGGCGTCGACCACGTGGATCTCAACTTCGGCTGCCCCGCTCCTAAGGTGACCCGCCAGGGCGGGGGTGCAGCGCTGCCCGCGCACCACGTCCTATACAGGTCGGTGGTCCGGGCCGCTGTCCGCGCAGCGCGAGCGGTGCCGGTCACGGTGAAGATGCGACGTGGCATCGACGAGAGAACCCTCACGGCCCTAGACGCCGCGGTGATCGCGGAGGATGAAGGCGTCGCCGCGGTAGCACTGCACGCGAGGACCGCTGAACAGCGGTACCACGGACCTGCCGACTGGAATGCGATCAGCGAGCTCAAGCAAGCGGTCACGTCGATCCCCGTGCTCGGCAACGGCGACATATGGGAGGCGGCCGACGCCACCGCGATGCAGGCGCTGACAGGATGCGACGGCGTGGTCGTCGGTCGCGGCTGCCTCGGCCGGCCATGGCTATTCGAGGACCTCGAATCGATCTACGCCGGCCGGCCGGTGCCGCCGCCGCGAAAGCTCGGATTCGCCACGACGGTGATGGCACACCACGCCCGCTTGCTCGCCGAGCGCGCCGGGGAGCACGCGGCCGTACGCGACTTCCGCAAGCACACAGGCTGGTACCTAGCCGGGTTCCCGGTCGGCGCTGACACCCGCCGGCGGCTCGCGCAAGCGTGCACCCTCGCGGAGATCGACTCCGTCCTGGACGACCTCGATCCCCACACCGTGTTGCCCGACGCCGCCGTGCGCATGCCGAGAGGTCACACCGACGGACCCAGGCCGGTCGCCCTTCCCGACCGGTGGCTGGAGACGCGCGACGATCCCCTACCGCCTGCGGGAGCGGACGTGTTCGCTTCGGGTGGCTGACGGTCCGAGGTCCGTCGCGCCCGCCGCGCGAGCGGGCAGAATCCCCGCCGTGGACTTCACCGACATGATGAAGCTCGAGGAGACGTCACCGGACCGGTTCATCGGGAGGGGGCCGCACTACCCGTGGGGCGGTCTGTTCGGGGGACAGATCGTGGCGCAGGCCCTGAGGGCGGCCGCGGCGACCGTCGACCCGGAGTACTCGGTCCACTCGCTGCACGCTTACTTCATCCGCAAGGGCGACGCCGCCGAGCCGATCGTGTTCGACGTGGAGCGACTGCGCGACGGGCGCAGCTTCGTGACCCGAGCGGTCGTCGCTGCACAGACGGGCGGAGCGATTTTGAACATGTCGGCGTCGTTCAACAAGGGGACCGCGCAGCGTTACCGCCAGGCACTCTCGTTTCCGGCCGTCGCCCAGCCGAACGCCGCTCGGGACGACAGCTGGAGCCCGATGTTCTACCGGGACCACATCGCCGAGGGTCAGGGCCGCGCCCTCGCATGGCTGAGGATCCCGGACGCGGCGCCCGACGACCGGGGCATCGCCGCGTGCGCGCTCGCGTTCCTTTCCGATGACCTCGCGACCGATGCCGTCCGGTCCCAGCAACAGCACCTCGACGGCACGAAGGGCCGGCA
Organism: Acidimicrobiales bacterium; assembly: GCA_035533095.1. Classification (NCBI taxonomy): domain Bacteria; kingdom Bacillati; phylum Actinomycetota; class Acidimicrobiia; order Acidimicrobiales; species Acidimicrobiales bacterium. The sequence goes on from DATLUM010000090.1 coordinate 43,525, forward strand.
GTGGAACGGCATCAGCCTCGACCACGCCATCTGGTTCCATCACGTCTTCGACGGAGCCGATTGGCAGCTGCACGACTTCCGCTGCGAGGGCCTCGGTTTCCCAAGGGGTCTCGCAGTCGGGCACGTCTACGCGTCCGACGGCAGGCACCTCGCGACGGTGGCCCAGGAGGTCCTGCTGCGCCGCGCGACCTAGCGAGCAGGGAATAACTTCGGGTCCATGGACCTCGAGCGCGCTCTTCAGACGACCGGTGCGGTTCGGGATTTCGCGGACCACCCCGTCCCCGACGAGGTGGTGTTCCACATCCTCGACGTCGCGCGTTACGCCCCCAGCGGGGGGAACCGCCAGGCGTGGAAGGTGATCCTCGTCAAGGATCAGTCGGCCCGCGAGAAACTGCGCGACCTGTACCTGCGCGGCTGGTACCGGTATCTCGCCATCCGCGCGGCCGGGCTCGTGCCGTGGGCGCCGATCACCGACCGCGCGGCCGAGGCCGAAGCGGAGCGCGCCGCCGAGAATCTCGCAGCGGAAGCCGCGAAGGGGCCCGGCGGGATGGCGGAGAACCTGGACAAGGTCCCGGCCCTTCTCGTCCTCCTGGCGGACCTGAAGGGCCTGGCGGCGGTCGACCGGGACATGCCCCGCTACACGATGGTCGGCGGGGCGTCGATCTACCCGTTCGCGTGGAGCATCCTCCTGGCAGCCCACAACGTCGGGATCGGTGGGGTCTTCACCACGATGCTCGTCAGCGCGGAGCAAGAGGTCCTCGACATCCTGGACGTTCCCGAAGGATGGGCTCTCGCCGGCGCCCTCGCGCTCGGCTACCCCGAGGGCGGGAGAAGGCCTACGAAGTTGAGCCGCGCGGAGGTCGCGACGTTCGCGACCGTCGACCGCTTCGACGGCCCCGTTCTCGAGGGGTAGCCCCGCTACACCGACCCGACAGCCTCGTAGGCCGCCATCCCGAGCGCGAACCCTCGGATGTCACCTACGAGGCCGGACTCCATGCGGTTCATCATGTACGCGAATGTCATCCGGGCGTCCAGGTCCACGACGATCACCGACCCTCCCCAGCCGCCCCAGTAGCAGGCATTGGCGTTGGGGCTGACGGGTGTCTCCTCGGCGGTGAGGCCGTAGCCGATCCCGAGCCGCATCGGCACGTTGAGCACGAGGTCCGTCCCGCGAGCCTGCTCGTCGAAGATGCGCCGGCATCCCGCTTCCGAGAGGAGCTTCACGCCGGCGACCTGGCCCCCGTTCGCGACAGCCGCCTGAATGAGCGCGACGGACCTTGCGTTGCCGTGGCCGTTGGCGGCGGGTATCTCGGCTCGCCGCCAGGCCGCTGACTGGGGCTCGGTGCCGTCCAGCGGCGGGTTGGCCAGTGCCCGCTGGGCGGTCGGCGTCGCGTCCACACCGGTGAGGTCGATGTTGGGCGGGATCACGTACGACACGCGGCCGTCCTCGCCGGCGGGAAGCCCGATGTGGAAGTCCGCGCCCAACGGCCCAGTGACCTCGTCGGCGAAGAACCGGCCGAGGGTGGCGCCGCTGATCCGCCGTACCACCTCCCCGACGAGGTAACCCTGGGTCACGGCGTGGTAACCCGAAGCCGTTCCGGGCTCCCACCAGGGCTCCTGCGCGGCGAGCAACGAGGTGCACTTCTCCCAGTCGTACAGATCCTCGAGCTTCATCGGCTCGTCCCAGCCGGGCAGCCCGGCAGTGTGCGACATGATGTGGCGGACCAGCACCCTGTCCTGCTTGCCGCCGGCGGCGAACTCCGGCCAGTAGCGCGACACAGGAGCGTCGAAGTCCAGCTCTCCTCGGTCGGCGAGGATCAAGGCGCACAGGGCCGTCATCGTCTTGGTGGTCGACCAGACGTTGGTTATGGTGTCGCGCTCCCAAGGTCGCGTCTTCTCCTCGTCCGCCCACCCGCCCCAGATGTCCACGACGAGTTCCCCCTCGACAGTGACCGCGAACGAGGCCCCGAGGTCGGCTCCGCTGTCGAGACTTGCGGCGAGAATGTCCTTGACCGCCGAGAAGCGGTCGTCGCACGTGCCCTGCACTTGAGCTGTCACGACGGCAAAGCTAGCCAGGCGCGCCGGGCAGCGCCCGGGCGGGTGCCGGCACGAGGCCGGGCCTGCGGCCCGTGACGTTCCCGTGCCGGTGTCTCGTCTCGGTCACCGACTGCTCCCGTACCCAGCGCAGCACCTCGCGCTCCGGGTTCTCCGCGACGGCCGTGTCGTCGACCCACAGGCCGGCGTCGTGCGCGCCTAGCCGCAAAGCGTCGTCGATGCGCCCGAGGACACGGAGCTTGTCGAAAGCACCGTCGGGAACCGAACCGTACGAGACAGTCGCCTCCGCCCCGACAGCCGAAGCAGCCGCGAGGGCCAACCGGACGTCGCCTTCCCCGGCGCCCTCGCCGACGAACACACCCACACGCTCCAACGGCATGAAGCGGAATGCGTTCGACTCCGCCACGAGGCCGGTCTCGTCAACCGGTTCCGCCATCGCGGCCCACGCGCGACGGCAACCCTCCGCGTACTCGCCGGCTTCGGGCGATGCATGATCGGCGACCGGCCAGCAACCGAGGCTCGCGACGTAGTCGGGGCCACCTGCCTTCGCGCCGGGGCCGACGACCGAGCGCTTCCAGCCACCGAAGGGTTGCCGGCGCACGATCGCGCCGGTTATGCCGCGGTTGACGTAGAGGTTCCCGGCGTGGACCCGTTCGCGCCAGTACTCGATCTCGGACGGATCGAGCGCGTGGAGGCCGGCGGTGAGACCGTACGCAGGCGCGTTCTGCAACTCGATCGCATCGTCGAGGTCGCGGGCGCGCATCACCCCCAGCACCGGCCCGAAGCATTCGGTGAGGTGGAACATCGACCCCGGCGAGACGCCGGCCTTCACGCCGGGGCTCCACAGGTATCCCAGCTCGTCCAGCCGCCGCGGCTCGACGAGCCAGCTCTCCCCCGCCTCCAGACGAGTCAGGGCCGCCAGCAGCGGGCCTTCCGGCGGGCGAATCACCGGCCCCATCGCGGTCGACAGATCCCACGCCGGTCCGACCCGGAGCGTCGCGACCATGTCCGACAGCCGTCTCAGGAACCTGGGGTCGTCGTGCACTGCGGCCTCGACTATCACCAGGCTCGCCGCGGAGCACTTCTGCCCCGCGTGCCCGAACGCGGACCTGACCACGTCGGCCACAGCCTCGTCCACGTCCGCGGTGGCCGTCACGACGATCGCGTTCTTGCCGCTCGTCTCGGCGTGCAACTTCAACCCTGGCCGCCAACCGAGGAACATCCGCGCCGTCTCCCACGAACCTGTCAGCACAACCGCGTCGACGCGGGGGTCGGTGATCAACTTCCGGCTCGCTTCGCCGTCAACGCAAGGGGCGAACTGCAGCACCTCGCGCGGAACGCCGCCTTCCCACAACGCCTTCACCAGTTCGCCCGCCACCGCGACGGCCTCGGGCGCCGGCTTCAGGATCACCGCGTTCCCGGCCGCCAACGACGCCAGCACCCCGCCCGCCGGTATCGACAACGGGAAGTTCCACGGCGACGCCACCACGACCGTCCCGTGCGGCTCGAACCCGCCGCCGTCGGGAACCTTCGACGCGTAGTACGAGGCGAAATCGACCGCCTCCGACACCTCCGGGTCGCCCTCCCGGATGGTCTTGCCGGTGTCGTAGGCCATCACCGCCAGCAGGCGGCCCCGGGCGCTGGCAAGGGAGTCGGCCGCACCGAGCAGCACCTCACGCCGGCGCGCCGGCGCCAACGCGGCCCACTCCTGCTGCGCTACCGCAGCCGACGACAGAGCGACCTCGACCGCGGCGTCATCAGCCGAGAGCCATCTGTACGCCGGGCGTTCCGGCCGGCTCGGATCTGTTCCGTCGACAGCCTCCAGGTTGCCGCCGAAGATGGTCCCGCCGACGACGGGCCGGTAGTCAGGCAGGCCCGACGACGCGACCGCCCCCAGGCACGACGTCACCCACCGGCGGTTCGCTGTGACGGTGAAGTCGGTGTCCGGCTCGTTGGCGAAGCCGAGAGTGGACACCGCCAAGCGCCCCGGCTCCGACGACCGGTCCTGCACCCGCTTCGTCGCCGGCGGCCGCTCACTACGCGCCGCGACCGACCGCCGGAACCGCTGCTCCTCCTGCATCCACGCCGGCGAACCGACTTCCAGATCGAACTGGTGGGCCAGGAAGTTCTGCGGGCCGGTGTTCTCGTCGAGGCGCCGCACCAGGTAAGCGATCGCCGACTCCATCTCCTGCTCGTCCACCACGGGCGCGTACAGCAGCAACCCGCCGAATCGTTGCGCCGCGGCCTCCGCCACGGCGGGTGCCATGCCCTCGAGCATCTCGAACTCCACCCGATCCAGCGCGCCCAATCGATCGGCGCGTGCGTGCGCCCATCCGATCTCGAAGAGGTTGTGCGAGGCGACGCCGACGCGGACCGCCCCGTCGTTCGCCGGGTCCAGGGCCACGTCGAGCATGCGCTTGTAGTTCGCGTCGGTCTCGTCTTTTTCCAGGAACGTAGCCTGCGGCCAACCGTGCAGCTCGGCCTCGACGCGCTCAGCCGCCAGGTTGGCGCCCTTGACGATCCGCACCTTCACCCAGCCGCCGGCGCCGTCGCGCCTCGCGCGCGCCCACCCGCACAACTCTTCCAGCGCCGGCAGCGAGTCGGGCAGGTACGCCTGCAGCACCACGCCGGCGCCCAGGCGCTCGTAGCGCTGCTCGTCGAGCACCCTGCGGAACACCGCGAGGGTCAGATCGAGGTCGCGGTACTCCTCCATGTCGAGGTTGACGAACTTCGCCGGCGTGAACCTCGCGGCCGTGTCGTACAGGTCCCTCAGATGGGCGGCGATGCGCTCCACCTCGAAGTCGAAGCGCAGCACGTCGATCTGCGCGCAGATCGACGAGATCTTCACCGAGACGTAGTCGATGGAGGGGTGGGTGAGGGCCGCCTTCACCTGCTCGAGCCGGCGTGCGGCCTCACGGTCGCCGAGGATGGCCTCGCCGAGGACGTTGACGTTGAGCCGGATGCCCTGGCGGCGCCGGTGCCGCGCGTGGCGCGCCAGCTGGTCCTCGGCGGCCGGGAGGATCACGGCGCCCATCTCCGCGCGCACCCGGCGCCGCGCGGCGGGCACGACGAGCCCCGGCGCGAACGGCGCGACCCGGGCGCCGGCGGTCAGGGCGAGACGGTCGAGCAGCCCGAGCGCAGCCGTGTTCTCGCCGGCGAGCTCCGCCAGGACGCGCGCTGCACGCCTTGGCTCGCGGATGCGAAGCACCTCGTCGGTCAACGCGAGCAGCAGGTCGAAGCCTCCGGGTGTCGACAGGATGCGGCTCATCCGCCGGGCCTGCGCCGCCTCGCGCCACCCCCGGCGGGCGCCGGCCGCGGCCAGCAGATCCGACGCGACGCCGACCGCGGCGTCGATCTCCGAGGTCACAGGGCCCCGAGAGCCTTGCCGAGGATCTCGGGGATGGGCCGCTTGCCCGACCCGTCGGTGGCGACGACCACGTACACGGTGCGGCCTGCGGCCACCTTCTCGCCGCCGGCGCAGACGTCGAAGCTGAGGGAAAAAGAGGTCGTCCCACGCTCGGCCAGCCCCACGCACACTTCCGCCTCGTCGCCCCAACGCAGGGAGGACCCCCAGTCGATCTCGCTGTGCACGAGCTGCACATCGAAGCCTGCGTCGAGCATCTGCTGGTACCCCAGGCCGCCTTCCTCCAGGAACGTCGTCATGGCCTCGTCGAAATATCCGAGGTACCACATGTTGAACACGACACCCTGCTGGTCCGCCTCGAAGTATCGGACCTTGTGCCGGTACACGGTCACACGGCCCCCACGCCGATCATGAGCGGCCATGGGAACAACATACGCAGCGGAACCCGCCGGTCGAAAAACCTTACGCGAACTGGCCTATATGGCGGGTTGCTTGTAGCTTCGAGAGGGATAGATGGAGGGCATGAGGACGATGCAGGCCGCTGACACCACCAGTTCGCACACCGCAGGTGACCCGGTAGCGGAAGTCAAGCAATGGCTCTCCGAGAACTGGGACCCCGACCTGACGGTGCGCGACTGGTGGGCACGCCTGGGCGAGTCAGGCTGGGCCGCGCCCTCCCTGCCGGACAACGCCTACGGCAAGGGGCTCTCGCGCGCCGAGGCCGTCCGCGTCCAAGAGGCGATCGTCGAGTTCGGAGCCCTGCCCGCCCCCGGCGGCCTCGGCCTGCTCCTCGCCGGGCCGACCATCGCCACCCACGGCGACGCGGACCAGATCGAACGCTATGTCAAGCCGATAGTGACCGGCGCCCAGGGGTGGTGCCAGCTCTTCAGCGAGCCCGGCGCCGGCTCGGACCTCGCCGGCCTTCAGACCAAGGCCGAGCGCGATGGCGAGGAGTGGATCATCACCGGCCAGAAGGTCTGGACCTCCGGCGGCCAGGTGGCCGACATGGGCATGCTCCTCGCCCGCACCAACCCCGAGGTGCCCAAGCACCAGGGCATCACCTACTTCGCGTTCGACATGCGCCAGCCCGGCGTCGAGGTACGGCCGCTCCGGGAGATGACCGGCCGGGCCCTGTTCAACGAGGTCTTCATCACCGAGGCCCGGGTCGGCAACGACGCGATCATCGGCGGGCTCAACAACGGCTGGGCCGTCGCCAACACCACCCTCGCCTTCGAACGGGCCGGGCTCGGCGCCGGCGGGGGTTCCGCGGGTGCGAGCACCGCGGTTCCCGGGACCATTGCCGGGGACCTGGACAAGCGAGCAGGCGACCTCGTAACGGGGCGAACCCGGGGCGGCTCGGGTGGCCCAGGCGGCGTCGCCGGCACCTCCAGACTCCTCCAGGCGGTCGCCAAGGAGACGGGTCTCAACGGTGACCCGCAGGTGCGCCAGGACCTGGCGAAGCTGTACACGCTGACGGAGATCGGTCGTTATCTGACCTTGAGGCAGAAGGCGCTGCGTACCACCGGTGGCGACATCCCCGGGATCGGCAACATCGCCAAGCTGTCCATGAGCATCATCCTCCGCCTGTCGCGCGACCTCGGCCTCCGGCTTCTCGGGCCCCGCGGCATGCTCCACGCCTACGACAGCGCCGGCGAGAAGTCCCTCGAAGGCCTACCGGCCGGCGGGCTCGGGGGGGCCGTGACCGAGATGTCGCTGTTCGCCCAGGCGCCGCAGATCTACGGCGGCACCGACGAGATCCAGCACAACATCATCGGCGAGCGGGTCCTCGGCCTGCCCAAGGAGCCCAACAACGACAAGGTGACCCCTTTCAAGGATCTCCCGCGTAACTAGGGGCTCAGGACCAGCCGGGAGGAGAGGAAGCGGGACCGGGGGATAGGGCTCAGGACCAGCCGGGAGGAGAGGAAGCGGGACCGGGCCCGTCCGGGTCGCTCCGCTGCGCTTCGAACGACCCGGCCGTTTCCCGGCTCCCGCCCCTCTCCTCCTATCCAGCCCTTCGCTTGATGGGCGCCTGGGGTACAGCGTCACTGGGGGGTGGGAACATCTGCACATGAGACCGAAGCTGCTGATCTCAGGGGTCCTGATGGCGCTGGCCACCGGCGGGTGCCTTTCGACGTCGGTGACAGGGACGCTCCGGACGCTGCCGCCGCAGACCACCTCGACCACGGCCACGGGCGGGCCCGGTACGGCGGCGTCCCCCGCGACGACAGCGCCGGCGGGGATCAGCGTGATGGCGGGAGGGGCGCAGTGCTCCTACCGCCAGCAGTACGGGTACGTGTTGCCCGACCCGGCATGCACGCCCGGAGTGACGAACCCGTCGGTCAGCCAGGCGAACATCGACCAGACGATCTGCACGCGGGGGTGGACGTCGACCGTGCGCCCGCCGGAGTCGTACACCGAGAAGCTGAAACGGGAGCAGATGGACAGCTACGGGGACCCCGGGTCGATGTCCGGCTACGAGGAGGACCACCTGATACCCCTCGAGCTTGGCGGGTCGCCTGCCGATCCCAAGAACCTGTGGCCCGAACCCGGAGCTTCCCCGAACCCCAAGGACGACGTCGAGTACGCGGCGAACCGTGCGGTGTGCCGCGGGGAGATGCCGCTCGCCCAGGCGCAGCGAGAGATCGCCACCGACTGGGTGTCCCTGGGCCGGAGTCTGGGAGTTCTCGAAGGCACCAATTAGTCATCGGTGCTCGTACTGGACGTTTCGCGCTGCTAGCGTCTCCGGGGTGCCAGCCGGGCCGGGGCGCCGCGGCGGCGAAAGGCACCAGTATGACGATGCACGCAGCGAGGCCCTGTTGACCGATCGCGATGGCCTGAGTGCTATCGAAGTCGCCATCCTCGGCGAGCAGGAGGCGCTCGCGCGCCTGGAGCTGCTCGCCACCACGAGCCGCATCCTCGACGCGACGCTGGAGGACTTCGAGGAGGCCGTCGCCCAGGTCGCCGACGCGTGCGTGCCGGACTTCGCCGACCTCTGCGCGGTCGAGGTCATCGGGCCCAACGGCGAGGTCACATGCTCCGGATACCGCGTCGCCAGGACGAGCGGACTGAACGCCCCCGTCTCCTGGGGCCCCGTGGGCCGGCTGTGTGCGCCGGACCGGCGCCCCGTCCTCGCCTGGGGCGACGTCGACGAGCCCCCCAACGCCAAGCTGGTACGTGAGCGTCTCGAGGCGCAGTCCCTGGTCGTCGCCCCGATCACCGGTGGCGGGATCACCCTCGGATGGTTCGTGGTCGCCACCGGCCGGTTCCGCAGGGGGTTCCGGCCCTCGGCTCTGCGGATAGGTGCAGAGCTTGCGACCCGCCTCGGCACAGCCATCCAGCGGGTGATGCTGCACAAGGACATGCAGGCGTCGGCACGGGACCAGAGCAGGACGGTCCGGCGTCTCCGCCGCCTCGCTACCGCGGCCACCAACCTCGCGGGCGCCGGCACCGCCCGGGGCGTGCTGCAAGTCGCCTGCGTCGAGGCGTGCGTCATCCAAGAAGCGGATGGCGCGATCGCCCGCTGGTGGATGGGCGACGGGTCGATCATGGAGGCCGAGGCCGGCGACGTCGACCGGGCGACGGCGGAGATCGCCTTCGACGCGGTGTCGAACCACCGTTCCGCCAGGGGCGAGGGATGGGTGTCGTATCCGCTGCCGAGCAGTGACCCGTGGCAGCGAGCGGCACTTGTGGTGTTCGTCGGTGACGACTTTTCCTCGGACGAGGAGCTGGTGCTGTCGTCGCTGGCGTCGTTGATACCCGTAGCGTTCGAGCGGGCGCTGGGGACCGAGTCGACGGTGCTGCACGAGGCCCGCCTCCGGGCGGTCGTCGAATCGTCGCCGGTGGCGCTGGTGGGCCTGCGCGAGGACGGGACCGTCACCTCGGCGAACCCGGCGGCTCAGCGGCTCTTCGGGTGGGGTCCGGACCCCAGGGACTGGAACCTGGAGCAGGCCTTGCAGCCGGTCATGATCGGGCTGACGGATTCGGTGCGCGAGCGAGCCGGTCCGGTCACCCGGACGGTGTCGGTCGGCCAGCACGAGCTGTCGCTCTCGGCGGCCCCAATGCCGGCCACCTCGTCGGCGGACGACGAGTCCGTGCTCGTGGCCGGGATCGACCTCAGCGAGATCCGGCGGGCCGAGCGCGCCCTGGTCCAGGCGCAGCGCCTCGAAGCCATGGGCCAGGTAGCCGGCCGCGTCGCGCACGACTTCAACAACCTGCTCACCCTGATCATCGGCTACTCGGACGTGCTGCGCCGGACGGTCACGTCCGAGCAGCAGTCGAGCCTGCTCGACAACATCACAGGCGCGTCGAAACGGGCCGCGGCCCTGACCCAGCAGATGCTCGGGATGACCCGCCGGCAGCTCGACTCCGGCGTAGTGATCGACCTCGCCAGCGAGATCGCCAACCTCGAAGCGGTCCTCCCCCGGGTCGCCGGTCCCAACGTCTCGCTGACCGTGGACCGCCCGGCGGACACGGTCAAGGTCCGTCTCGATCCGAGCGAGATGGAACAGATAGTCATGAACCTCGTCATCAACGCCTGTGACGCGATGGAGAATGCCGGCAACATATACATTTCCTTGGATTCGGACCTGCCGGGTGACGAGGAACGGTGGCAGCACGAGCTCCCGGACGGGCAGCTGGCCATCCTGACCATCGCCGACGACGGGCCGGGGATGAGCGAGGACGTGCAGGCGCGTTGCCTGGAGCCGTTTTTCACGACCAAGGAGCGCGGGCACGGCACCGGCCTCGGGCTCTCGACCGTCTACGGCCTGGTCAAGGACCGGGGTGGGCAGCTGCGGGTCTGGTCGACACCTGGGCAGGGCACATCGATCCGGATCTGGCTGCCGATGGCCCAGGACGCGGCGCTGTCGAGCGGCACCGAGGAAGACGAAACGTGGCCGCCAGGCCGCAGGGTGTCCGGGAGGGTGCTCCTGGTCGAGGACGAGGACGAGCTGCGGACGATCGCCGAAGCGGCCCTGGGGAGCATCGGGCTAGAGGTGGTCGGGGTGTCGAGTGCCGAGGAGGCGATGATCAAGCTTGCCCGCTCCGGCACGTTCGACGCCCTCGTCACTGACATCCGCCTGCCCGGTCTGTCGGGCATCGACCTGGCGACCCAGGCGCGGGTTTCCCAGCCCGACCTGCCCGTTCTCTATATGACCGGCTACTCGGAGACGCAGATCCCCGACCACCGCGACCGGGTGGTCAGGAAGCCGTACAAGCCGGACACGCTCCGGCTACGGGTTGCGGAGCTCCTCGAGGAACAGGCGCTTCAGGGTTCGAAGCGGTAACCGACGCCCCTCACGGTGGTGATCCACCGCGGCTTCTCGGGGTCTTTTTCCACCTTGTGACGGACACGGCGCACGTGCTCGGTGACCGTCGCCTCGTCCTGCCATTCGGAGCGGGAGGACCACACGTGCTCCAGCAGCTGCCCCCGGCTGAACACCTGGCGGGGTGAGCGGATCAGGAAGGCGAGAAGGTCGAACTCCTTGGCCGTGAGCTCGACGCCACGCCCCTCCACGACGACCTCCCGGGTGAGCTCGTTGAGCACCAGCCCATCGGCGACCTCGGATCCCCCCGCCGGGACCGGGTCGACCCGGGGCACGGCCCGGCGCAGGACCGACTCGATGCGGGCGACGAGCTCCACGGGCGAGAACGGCTTGGCGATGTAGTCGTCCGCCCCCAGGCGCAGCCCCAAGACCCGGTCCGCGGTGTCCCCCTTCCCGCTGATGAAGATCACCGGAAGCTCGCCCTTCTCCCGGATCTTGGCGAGCACTATCCGCCCGTCGTCACGCCCCAGGGTGATGTCCAGTACCACCAGGTCTGGTGACTCGCTGTCCACCTTGGAGATGGCCCCTTCAGCGTCGGAAGCCACCGACACCGAGTAGCCCTCGCCTTCAAGTACCAGCTTGAGCAGCGAGCTGAGTTCCTGGTCGTCGTCGACGACGAGTATCCGGTTGTTGCCTGTCGCAGCCATGGCCGCCCAAAAACATACTCCGGGCGAGTTGGGATTCCGTTGATGCACCGGAGGGTGCCGGGTGACGCTGGTGGTCGACACTCATCGACGTGCAGCGAGTGGTGCCACGATCAGACATGTCCGGCGGCGGCTCGGACGACCGTGAGGCGGTAACGAAGGCCGCCCAGGTGCTGGTCGTCGGCAGCGAGGAGTGGGCGATCGCCGACGCCTCCGCCCAGCTGCGATCTGCCGGCCGGAAGGTGCACAGGTGCAGCGACAACGCCGGCTCGCCATTTCCGTGCAACGGGATGATCCCGGGGCGAGGATGCCCGCTGGACAAGCACGACGTCGACGTAGTCGTGACGATCCGCAGCCGAGCGGACTCGGAGCCTGCACTTTCGGAGATGGGTGCCGTGTGCGGATTGCGCGACGGCCTTCCGTTGGTGATCGGGGGCTTGGCTGACATGTCGCCGTTTGCGCAGTTCGGAGACAAGATCCCCACCAAGGGTGACGTGGTCTCGAGCTGTGACGACGCGGTTAGGAGGCACGCGTAATGGCCCGCCTGTTCGGTCGCGGCAGCGAACCACCTCCCCCTCCCGAGCCCAACCCTTGGGAGAAGGAGTGGAAAGGCACCGGGCCACGCCCGGTGCCCAAGCCCGAGCCAGTGCTCGTTTCCGCTTCTGCCGCTCCGGCCGCGCCAGAAGCACCCACCTCCTACGAGTTCGAGCCGATCATCGTCGGTGACGACCCTGCCGGTCCCGGTGACGGCGACCGCCGGCCCCGCCGGCCTCTGCGCGCGCGCCGTCCTGAGTCGACCGAAGACGACGAGTCCATGGTGTCTGCGCCGGATGGCGCGCCTGAGCCGCCCACCGCGATGCTCGGCGACCTGCTCGTTGCGCAGGGCCTGCTCACCCCCTCCCAGCTCAAGCAGGCGTTAGAGGAGCAGAAGAAGACCGGCCAACGCCTCGGCGAGGTACTCGTCCGGCTCGGTTTCATAGACGAGCGCCGCCTCACCAATGTCCTGGCCGGCCAGTTCGGCGTCGGCGTCGGCGACCTTTCGCACCAGGCCCCCAACCCGCAGATCACCGGGAAATTCGACGAGAAACTCGCTCGCGAGCTCAACGCGCTGCCGCTCCGCGACATCGACGGCGTGATCGAGGTCATCGTCGGCGACCTACGCCCCGGCCTCGAGGAACGTCTACGCGAGGCCTTGGGTGGCGCGCCCGTGCAGCTGCTTGCCGTGCCGCCGACCATCGCCCGCCAGGCGATCGACCGCGCGTACCGGGCCCTCGCCGACGTCGACCGCCTCGTCAGCGCGTACGTCGCGACCGAGACGCCCAAGACCGGTCCGACCATCGGCACCGAAGAGAAGATCGCGGCCGACTCCCCCGTCGCCAAAGTGGTCAACACCATCGTCACCGAGGCATTGCGCGACCGTGCCTCGGACGTCCACCTCGAGCCGAGCGACAATCAGCTGCGGGTTCGGTTCCGCATCGACGGTGCCCTCCACGACGTCCTGAGCCTCCCGATGGCCATGTCGTCGCCGCTGACCTCGCGCATCAAGATCCTCGCCGGCATGAACATCGTCGAGCGCCGAAAGGCGCAGGACGGTCAGTTCGCGATGGAGGTCGACGGGCGGGGCATCGACGTCCGCGTTTCGACCATGGCGACGGTGTTCGGCGAGAAGTGCGTGATGAGGATCCTCGACAAGAGCCGGTCGCTGTACAAGCTCAGCCAGCTCGGCATGCCGACGGACACCCAGACCGAGTTCGACAAGATGGTCCGCTCACCGTTCGGAATGGTGCTCTGCGCCGGCCCCACCGGTTCCGGTAAGACGACGACCCTCTACGCGACGCTCAACGAGATCGACGAGCGGTCCCGCAACATCGTCACCATCGAGGACCCGGTCGAGTACGTGTTCCCATCGATCAACCAGATCCAGACCAATGACCAGGCGGGCATCACCTTCTCCGAAGGCCTGCGCGCGATCCTCCGTCAGGACCCCGATGTGATCCTCGTCGGCGAGATCCGAGATATCGAGACTGCACGCATCGCGACCCAGGCGGCTCTGACCGGTCACTTCGTGTTGTCGTCCCTGCACGCGACGGACTCTGTCGCTGCGCTCCATCGTTTCCTGGACATGGGCATCGAGGCGTTCCTCGTCGCATCGTCGGTCCTCGGTGTCGTCTCACAGCGCCTGGTGCGCCGCATCTGCCAGTCCTGCGCCGCCCCCTACGAGCCCACCGCGGAGGAGCTCGCCTTCTACAAGGACGGCGGCGGCTCCGAAAAAGAGTCCTTCGTCCGTGGTACGGGATGCGAGATCTGCTCACACACTGGCTACCAGGACCGAATCGGGGTGTATGAGTTCTTGAAGATCACCCCGGAGATCCGCCGCCTGCTCGTCGGCTGGGCCACCCAGGACGAGCTCCGGCGCGTCGCCATCAACCAGGGGATGCGCACGCTCCGCCAAGAAGGGCTCGAGCTGGTCCACCAGGACGTCACCACCATCTCCGAAGTCGTCCGCTCCATCTACGCCCTATAGGAAGTCAGGAAGTAAGCATCGTGCCCAAGTATCGCTTCAGTGCGGCCGCAGCCGACGGCACTGTCATCAACGGGATCGAGCAGGCGGCCGGCATCACGCTGGTGCGCGACAACCTTCTTGACCGTAACCTCCAGCCGATCTCGATCGCGGAGAAGAAGGGCTTCCTCCAGTTCGAGATCACGAAGAAGACGGTCAAGAAGCGTGAGCTCATGCACCTGTGCCGCCAGCTTGCTGTGTTCGTGCGTTCGGGCGTATCGGTCCTCGAAGCGCTCGCCGTCATTGCCGACGAGACAAGTGACAAGCTCCTCAAGTCGGCCCTGGAAGGAATGCGCGTCAATCTGGAGTCCGGGTCACGCTTCTCGGAGGCAGCGGCACTGCACCCCGAACTCTTCCCGAATTACTCTGTCGAAGTTCTCCGTTCGGCCGAACTCACCGGCAATCTCGACGTCG
>DATLUM010000091.1 GCA_035533095.1 Acidimicrobiales bacterium
TTCCCGTCCCAATGGAAAGGCCCCCGGGTCACCCCGAGGGCCTCTGCACTTTTCGTGCTCAACTCTCTGCAGTTTTCATGTCCACCCACACGGTTCAGGTCGACCCAACGTGATGAGGTAGGTTTGGTCGGGGCGAGAGGACTTGAACCGCCGGGTTCCACACCGAAGATCGTGCTGCCGGAGTGGATCGCCATCGCACTGCGCACAGCCGCGTAATTCGTCGGCGTGATTGGGCTAGAGGCCGAGATAACAAGCGAGCCCCGCGCTCGGCGATGGGACGCGACTGCTTGACCCGTGCCGTTACGTCGTGCGAGCCGGCGGGAAACGGCGCCCGAGCGCCCTCAGGACGAGACCCGCGATCACGACGACCACGATCGGAGGGAGCAGCGCCGAGGCCAGGATCGCCAGTTGAGCTATCTCGGACGCCCCGCCGGTCCTGGATACCGAGATGGGTCGACCTTCAGCTTGTGCGAGGCTTGCAGCCGCCAGCAGCAGCCGATCGTCGTTCACGCCCTCGACCCGCAGCCGCTGCCCGTTCACCTCGGTCACCGTAAGCCTCTCGCCGACGAGACTCAGGTCGGTCACCTGGCCGGAGGATACGAGGCGGGAGACCGTCCCGAGGTCGGACCTCGGCGGCAGGTCTGGACGCAGCACCAGGAATGCCCCGGCCACGACCGCGGCCGCCACGACCGCGGCGAGGACGATCGCGATTCGCGAGGCGCGGATCGATTTCTGACCGGCCTGGCGGCGAGGCGTCGCTGGCACGTTCGGATCCGCGGCCTTGGCCGCGCCCAGGGGTGCAGGCGACGCCGTGAGACGGGCAAGGAGCTCGACGCGGCCGGAGACGCCCAGCTTCGAGTAGATGCTCGAGAGGTGGCTGCGAACGGTCGCTTCTGACAGCGAGAACTGAACGGCGATCTCGCGCGCGGGAAGCCCGGCCGCCGCCGCGGTGAGGATCTCCCGTTCGCGCTCCGACAGAGAAGACAGCGACGCCAAGCCATCGCCGCCATCGACCGGCACGTCAGGGCCACTCATGGCAGGATCATCCCCCTAGCAGTCGATGATTGTCATCAACCAAATCGATGAAAGCGACGGACGAAAGTCTCGCGCTCGCCCGGCCGTCGGCGAAGCCCCGGGCCTGAAGGCGAGGATGAGGCCATCCCAGAAGGGGGTCTCGGCTCGACCGTCGTCCGTGTGGTCAGCCGGCCAGCCGCCGAGGTGCTCCAAGACGAGGTCTTTCCGGGGCAGCGCGTGCCTCCGCTTGGCCCGGGAGGAAGTAGTCTGACCCTGTGCTTCGGCGGTTGACGTTTGGCTCGCTGGTGGTGGTACTCGGTGGCCTGACGCTGTGTCTCGGGCTCATCGTGCTCGGTGCATTCATCCACACCGCGCCGATCACGCCTGTGGCGCCGCAGGTGCCCACCCAAGTCCAGGCGTCCCCACTGCCGGTTCCCGGCACCGCCGCACCGGCGCAAGCCGTGCTGCCCACGCCGTTCATGACGCCGGTGATCTCCGCACCCGCCGATGAGACGGTGCCAACGCCCATCTTCGCCACGCCCGCCCCCCAGCCTTCCGCCCCGCCGCTCCAGGCGTTCCAGGCTCCGATCTCCGCAACGATCCAGACGATCTTCAACACTCCCTCGGGACAACCGGTGACGATCACCTGGCCAGGTGCACCGGGCATAAGTATCCAGTTCCAGGTGTCGACGGACCTCGTCACGTGGTCCGCCCTCGTCACCGTCCAGGTCGACCCCTCGGGGCAGGCGAGCTACACGTTCACCCCCACGCGAACCGCGTACTACCGCGCCTACTCCTACGCGACCGGACAGCTGAGCGCCCCGGCCCGCGGCGTCGTGGTAGTGGGCGGGCTCTGGTCCGGCTACGTTGTGGGCGACGGCCCGTACACGGCCGTCACGGGCACGTTCACCGTGCCCAACCTCGTTGTCTCGTCGACCGAGACCGCGATGGCCGAATGGGTCGGGATCGACGGCGTCGGCGTCGGGCCGAACACGCCGCTGATCCAGGCGGGGGTCTTGGAGCAAACCGTGCCTGGAACGAACGCGGTCAAATATCGGGCCTGGTGGGAGGTCCTGCCCGACGATCCGACGACCGTGCACATCCCTTGGGGCCAGGTGTCGGTCCTACCGGGCCACCGCGTCACGGTGACGATCTGGCAGGTCAGCGGACCGAGTTGGGGGATCACGTTGACCGACGACACCACGGGGCAGAACTACACCAGGGTGCGGACCTACACCGGTCCACACCAGTCGGCCGAGTGGATCGTCGAGGCCCCCGTCAACACCACGGCCGGGAGCGTATACACGCTCGGCCACTATGTCCCTGACGTGACGTTCAGCAATGCACGCTTCATCGGCCCCCGCACGCTCACCGAGGGCCTGTCTATCGTCCAGGGCGGCGCGACGGTCTCCGTGTCGTCGGCGCTGTCGGCTGATAGCTTCACCGTGGGTTACGGGAGCGAGACCCCAGCGGCGCCGTAGGGGCGAGGCGGCCAAGCCAGTGCCTCGGCGTCAATGGCCCGAAAGATCCCGCTCGGGATCGTGACGCTCACGTCGGACCGTCAGTATCGCGCGGAAGATCGGGACGCGCCCCATACTCGCGCCACAGTGGTCAGGACGCGCAGACGGCGCCGATCAACCAGTCCACCGGGACTCAATCTGGTCGTGGGACTCGCGGCGTTGGCCGTTACTGCGGTCCTTGTCGTCCAGATCGTTCAAGTCCTGGTGCCGCCCCTCGCGCTCGTCGTCGGCCTTGCCCTGCTGGTCGACGGAGCGGCATACATATTCGCCCGGCTAGCTGGTCGCCCGACGGCCGGCTTGCGGTTTTCCGGCTGGCTTGTCCGGCCCTTCCTGTGGACGGGTCGCCTCGTTGCGATGGCGGGGTCGGGTTGGCGGCCCGTGCGCGCCCAGTCTGTCGACCAGCTCCTCGCGCTCAGCCCGCCTGACTTCGAGAAGTGGACTGGTCAGCTGCTGCGCCACTTGGGTTACCGAGACGTGCGAGTCGTTGGAGGGCGCGGAGACCTCGGCGTCGACATTCGGGCGGTAGACCCTCAGGGTCGGACGGTCGGCGTCCAGTGCAAGCGGTACTCGGACTCGCGGGTCAGCTCACGCGACATGCAGCACTTCTACGCCATGCTCTTCCACCACCGGCTGGAGCACGGCATTTTCGTGACCACCTCGACGTTCACAGATGCGGCTCGTGGGCTTGCTCGTGATCACGACATCGAGCTGTTCGACCGGGAGATCCTGGCCCGGCTCCTCTAGCTCACGCCGGCGTACCTGAGCAAGGGCGCGAACGACGGTCGGATTTGTCCTGGCGGTCTGCCGGCCAGCTTGAACAATCCCACCGGGATTCATCTTCAGCGCCAGAGGCTTCTGGGCCGAAACGCGGGTCCTTGTGGATTGCAGCGTTGGACGGATTCCGCGGGTCGGATGCGAGTCCTACACTGCGGGCGTGAGCAACACTGTCGAGCGTGCCGCCCTTACCTGTGGACACTGATCTCTGGACGGGTCCTTTGCCGTCCACGCTCGACTGGGAGAGGGTCGACGCGTTTCTTCAGGGCTACCCACGCGAGGGACCGCGCCTCGAATACCGGAGCACGTACGACATCAAGGGCCCCGATCACCCGTTGGCGAACCGTCAACACCGGCGGTTCATCGACACGGTGGGGGCCATGGCCAACAGCGGTGGTGGGCTCATATTCGTAGGAGTCGAAGACGACGAGCACGATCGGCCTGAGCGTTGGCCGACGCTCAGGCCGTCGACGCTCCGAGCGCAGACACTGGAGAACGCGGTCGTCAACTTCATCGAGCCGCCCTTGGCTTTGGAGATCGGCATTGCCAAGGGGCGGTCAGAAGCCGGCGGAGGGCTTGACCTAGGCGAGGTGCT
>DATLUM010000092.1 GCA_035533095.1 Acidimicrobiales bacterium
CCGCACGAGATCGACGACCTGGTCGACCGGGCGCTCGCCCGCCGCCTCGCACGCGTCGACGACCTCGTCCACGCCGTGGAGCGATCAGCGGAGTTCCGGCGGCACCCCGGCCGGGTGACGCTCGCTGCACGCCTAGCCCGCCGCGGGGTCACGGGCGCGCCGGCACCGAGCGTGCTCGAGAGCAGGATGGCACGCCTGCTCGCCGGCGAGGGCCTGCCTGCGCCGAAGGCGGAGTTGGTGTGGGGGCCGCAGCGCCGCTACCGGCTCGACTTCGCCTACCCGGCGCTGAGGCTGGCAATCGAGGTGGACGGCTTCGCGTTCCATTTCACCCCCGAGCAGATGCGTGCGGACAACCACCGTTCCAACACCCTGACCGCGGCAGGGTGGATGATCCTCCGCTACAACTGGTGGGACGTCACCTACGAACCCGAACGCGTGGCCGGGCAGATCGCCGCCGCGTACAGAATGCTGGCCGCCTGACGCCCTACCTCAGCTTCTCGGCCCGCAGCGCGAGCAACCGGGGGATGGTCGCGGCGTCCTGGTACTCCGCGGCGCGGGCGAGGAACCCCGGCGGCGGAGGCGGCTCGTCCATCCGCGTTACCAGCAGCCCGCAGTCGGACAAGGCGTTGACGTAACGGGAGAGCGGGCGATGGATGAACGGGATCCACACGTCCTTCTCCACTTCTTCAAGCGAATCGTCCTCGACCAGATACGGCCCGATCCGCCAGTACTGCTCACCGAGGATGGTGTCGTCGATCCAGCCGGAGCCGGGTGTCTGCAGCAGCGGATGGTTCAGCAGGAACAGGAAGCGACCGCCGTCGCACAGGACGCGGGCCACCTCCGACAGGGCCGCGTCGACGTCGGTGATGTGCTCGAACACCAGGCATGCCACCGCGACGTCGAAGGCACCGTCACGGAAGGGAAGAGCGTCCGCGGACGCCCGACCGACGGCAACCCCTCCCCCCCGCCGGGCGGCCTCGACCACCTGAGCCCATGTCGGGTCCACGCCGGCGACGACCTCGACCCCCGGTAGACGCGACGCGAGCCGCCCGACCTGCCCCTCCCCGCACCCGACGTCCAGCACCCGCCGGGCCCCGGCCAGCTCCGACGCGATCCACGGCTTTATCTGTTCCTCGTACTCGGCGTCCGCGCCCTCGGTGAAGCCTTCCTGCCACCAGCCGGCGTTGGCCTCCCACAGCTCGGCGTCGTCGCTCACGAGCGGGCGCCCGAGCGGGCCGCCGGCGCCGCCGGCGCTGCCGGCCGGTGCAGTTTGTCGTACACGGCGTCGGCCACGGTCGCCGGCAGCCATGAGACGTCGTGCAGCGCCTCGAGTGAAGCTGCCTTGACGGCGCCCACCCCGCCGAACTCCTTCACCAACCTCTTCTTGCGCGCCGGGCCGAGTCCCGCGATGCCGTCGAGGACCGAGGCGGTCATTCTTTTACCCCGGAGGTTCCGGTGGTAGGTGATAGCGAAGCGGTGCGCCTCGTCGCGGATCCGCTGCAGGATGTAGAGAGCCTCCGAGGTGCGCGGGATCCGGACCGGATCGGCCTGGCCGGGCAGGTAGACCTCCTCGAACTGCTTCGCCAGGGCGGCCACCGGGATCTCCTCGTCGAGCCCGAGGTCCTCGAGGACCCGGACCGCCACGCCAAGCTGACCCTTCCCCCCGTCGACGAGCAGCAGCTGCGGCGGGTACGCGAAGCGCCGGCGGCGGTCCTCGACGGGGCGGTCCCGCTCTATCAGGTACGCGCGCAACCTTCGTTCGAGGACCTCGCCCATCGCGGCGAAGTCGTCGTTTTGCTCGACGGTGCGGATCTTGAATCGGCGGTACTCCTGCGGGCGCGGCAGGCCGTCCTCCATCACGACCATGCTGCCGACGTAGTCCGTGCCCTGCAGGTGGCTCATGTCGTAGCACTCGATCCGCAACGGGGCCACGGGAAGGTCCAGCGCGTCCTGGAGGGCGTTCAACGCCTTGGCGCGAGCATTGTGGTCGGACGCTCGCTTCAGCCGGTGCTGGGTGAACTGCTCGCCCGCGTTGCGGGTGACCATCTCCACGAGCGCCTTCTTGTCGCCGCGCTGGGGGACGCGGATCACGACCCGAGCGCTCGACCCGCGAGCCTCCGGGTTGACGCTGCGCTCCACCCGGTAGCGCTGCGAGGCGGCCCACCACTCGCCGGCGCCGACCGCACCCACCGCACCCACCGCACCCACCGCGCCCACCGCACCCACCGCACCCACTGCTCCCACCGCTCCCACCGCTCCCCCAGCGCTCACGCCGGCATCCGCACCGCCGGACCGCAACCTGCCGAGCCACGCCTCCAACGTGTCGCACTCCTCGGGCAGACACGGAACCACGACCAACGGCGGCACACCCAGAGGCGGGTCGTCGTAGTGCTGCTCGATCACCTGCGAGACCAACTGAGCCGGCGAGAGGTCGTCGACCTTGTCGACGATGAAACCTTTGCGCCCGACGACACGACCGCGCCTTACGTAGAAGACCTGTATCGCCGCCTCGAGCTCGTCCTCGACGAAACCGAAGCAGTCCAGGTCCTCGGCCCGCTCGGTCACCATCTGCTGCTTCTCGACCGCCTTGCGCACCGCCGTCAACCTGTCGCGCACGCGCGCTGCGCGCTCGTACTCGAGCGCCGCCGAGGCCTCGCGCATCTCGGACTCCAGCCGCTTGATCACGGGCTGGGTGTCACCGTCGAGGAAGTTCACCAACTCCCCCACCAGCCCGGCGTAGTGCTCCGGCTCCACCGCCTTCACGCACGGGCCGCAGCATTTCTCGATGTGGTAGAGCAGGCACGGGCGACCGAGACGCTCGTGACGGGCGAACTTGTTGTCGCTGCACGTCCGGATCGGGAACGTTCGCAGCAACGAGTCGAGCGTCTCCCGGATCGCATACGCGTGCGCGTACGGCCCGAAGTAGAGGGTGCCCTTCTGCCTCGCCCCGCGACGGACCACGGCGCGGGGCCACTCGTCCGACACGGTGACCGCCAGGAACGGGTAGCTCTTGTCGTCGCGGAGCCGGACGTTGAACCGCGGCTTGTGCTGCTTGATGAGGCTGTACTCGAGCATGAGAGCCTCGACGTCGTTGCGGACCTGGATCCACTCGACGCTCTCCGCCTGCGCCACCATCTGAGCGGTGCGGGGAGGCAGGTTGGCGGGGCTCTGGAAGTAATTGGAGAGGCGGCTTCGCAGCGACTTGGCCTTGCCGACGTAGATGACGCGGCCGTCCCGGTCCCGGAACTGGTACGAACCGGGCGAATCGGGGATGGATCCGGACTGCGGGCGCTGCAGCACTCCAAGAAGTCTGGCCCAGGAACCCTGACCCGCGGGGAGGGTTCAGCGAAGCATTCGTGCGGCCACCGCCGTATGCTGTGTACACGCCGGCCCGGTATCCGGCGACATATCAACCTCGAGGCCGACACCCCCGCGGACGGGCGACCGGGCTGTCCCCGCCGGCCACATCGAGGTTCTCCGCCAGGAGGTCCCCAATGTTTCGGCTCCAGACCCCCCTCCCCGAGGGTTACAGCAACTCGACAGACGACGATCTGGCGCGGCGAATCGCGGCCGCCAAACAGACCCTAGGGCGCCGGCTCATCATCCTCGGCCACCACTACCAGCGTGACGAGGTGATGAGATGGGCGGACGCGAGGGGCGACTCGTTTGGCCTGTCGAGAACCGCGGCAGCGACGACAGAGGCCGAGTACGTGGTGTTCTGCGGCGTCCACTTCATGGCCGAGTCTGCGGACGTGCTCACCTCATCGGCACAGCAGGTGATCCTCCCCGACCTGAACGCCGGCTGCTCCATGGCGGACATGGCGGATCTGGATTCGGTCGAGGAGGCGTGGGACGCGATCGGCTCGATCACCGACATCGAGACCGTCGTGCCGATCACCTACATGAACTCGTCGGCCGCGCTGAAGGCTTTCGTCGGCCGCAACGGCGGAGCGGTGTGCACCTCCTCCAACGCCCGCAAGGTCGTGTCGTGGGCGTTGGACAAGCACGGCGGCCCCGGTGGGCACACGAAGCTGCTCTTCTTCCCGGACCAGCATCTGGGACGGAACACCGCGTTCCAGCTCGGGTTCGAAGCACGCGACATGGCGGTGTGGGATCCGCGCCGCGAGCTGGGTGGCCTCGACGAGGTCACGGTCAAAGAGTCACGCTTCCTTCTCTGGAAGGGCCACTGTTCCGTCCACCAGAGGTTCCGGCCCGAGCAGGTGGCAGCGTTTCGAGCGGAGCACCCTCAGGGGCGCGTGGTCGTGCATCCGGAGTGCGCCCACGAGGTGGTCGAGGTCGCCGACGAAGTCGGCAGCACCGACTACATAATCGCCGCGGTCGACCGCGCCCCCGCTGGAAGCGTCATCGCTGTGGGAACGGAGATCCATCTGGTACAGCGGCTGGCGGCCGAGCATCCGGAGCTGACAGTCGTGTCGCTGGACCCGCTCGTGTGCCCGTGCTCCACGATGTTCCGCATCGACGCGGCGCACCTGTGCTGGGTGCTCGAGGAACTCGTCGCCGGACGGGTCGTGAACCAGATCACGGTCGACGAGGACGTCGCCGCATCGGCGCGCGTGGCGCTTCAGCGGATGCTCGATATCGCCTGACCGGTTCCGGGGCGGGTAGCGCCCCGCCAATTCAAATAGGTGAGGACTGGGGGGTTCCCGGGTAGAAGCCTCTTTGCCGGCGTTGCCGCTGGCGGAGCGGAGAACTCGGAGGACCACCATGATCGCAATCGTGGCAGTGCTGGGCGTGGCGACCTTGGCCTTGCTCGTCGCCTGGGGGCTCAGGGTCATCCACGACATCGAAGATCTCGAGGACCTGTCCGCCCGCGCGGTCGGGCCCGCCCGGGAGATCCGACACGAATGGTTGTCAGCGGGCGACGAGCCCCCGGTCACGGCAGCGCGCAACGTTCGACTTCATCCTGCTGACTCGTCCGTAATCACCAAGGCTTCGTGAGGTCAGATTCATGTCACTCGTGAACCTCATCCTCCTGTCGAGCACACCTATCGTCGGTCTGGGTGTCCTGCTGGGCATCGGCCGGTTCGAGAAGTACGTCCTCGACGAGTCCCCCGCGCACGATGCCAGCGCTCTTGTCGACGGGGACCTGTCAACCGCCCAGGTGCAGGCGGAGCCGGTGCACCGGGCCGCGGCATGACCTTCTAGCGGAGCAGCGGCTCCAGGAACCGGCCGGTGTAGCTCTCGCGGGTCTTGGCGACGGTTTCCGGGGTCCCCTCCACCACCACGGTCCCGCCGCGGTGGCCACCCTCGGGGCCGAGGTCGACGATCCAGTCAGCGGTCTTGATCACGTCGAGGTTGTGCTCGATGACGAGAACCGTGTTGCCCTGATCGACGAGCCGTGACAGCACCGCCAACAGCTTGCGGATGTCCTCGAAGTGCAGCCCGGTGGTCGGCTCGTCGAGGAGATAGATCGTGTGCCCGGTCGACCGCTTCGACAGCTCGCTCGCGAGCTTGATCCGCTGCGCCTCACCACCGGAGAGCGTCGGCGCCGGCTGACCCAGTCGCACGTATCCGAGACCGACGTCGACGAGCGTCTGCATGTGGCGCGCGATGGGAGGCTGGTTCGCGAAGAACTCGAGAGCCTCCTCGCAGGGCATGTCCAGGACGTCGGAGATGTTTTTGCCCTTGAAGGTGATGTCGAGCGTGTCCCGGTTGTAGCGGGCTCCCTTGCACACCTCGCACGGAACGTAGACGTCCGGCAGGAAGTGCATCTCGATCTTGATCGTCCCGTCGCCGGCGCAAGCCTCGCAACGACCGCCCTTGACGTTGAACGAGAACCTTCCCGGAAGGTACCCCCTCACCTTCGCTTCGGTCGTCGCGCTGAACAACCGGCGGATGTGGTCGAACACCCCGGTGTAGGTCGCGGGGTTGGACCTGGGCGTACGGCCGATAGGCGACTGGTCGATGCTGATCACCTTGTCGAGCTGATCGACACCCTCGACCCGGGTGTGCTTACCGGGCACCTCCTTGGACCGGTAGATCTGCTGCATGAGGGCGCGGAGAAGGATGTCGTTGACCAGGGTCGACTTGCCCGAACCCGACACCCCCGTGATCGACACCATGCACCCGAGGGGGAAGTCGACGTCGATGCCCTTGAGGTTGTGCTCCCGCGCGCCCCGGACGGTGAGCATGCCCTTGGGCTCGCGGCGCATCGACGGCACAGGGATCGACCTCTTGCGG
Source organism: Acidimicrobiales bacterium (assembly GCA_035533095.1). Lineage (NCBI taxonomy): Bacteria > Bacillati > Actinomycetota > Acidimicrobiia > Acidimicrobiales > Acidimicrobiales bacterium. The sequence continues at coordinate 6,202 of DATLUM010000092.1, forward strand.
GTCAGGTACTGGCCGGTGATCGATTGCTTGGACTTCAGCAGCGCGGGCACGGGTCCGGACACGACGATGGTGCCTCCGTGCTCCCCCGCTCCCGGCCCGATGTCGACTACGTGGTCGGAGACCCTGATGGTGTCCTCGTCGTGTTCGACGACGATCACCGTGTTCCCGAGGTCCCGCAGGCGCAGCAGCGTCTCGATGAGCTTGTGGTTGTCCCGCTGGTGCAGGCCGATCGACGGCTCGTCGAGCACGTACAGCACGCCGACGAGCCCGCTGCCGATCTGCGACGCGAGCCGGATGCGTTGCGCCTCGCCGCCGGCGAGCGTCGCTGCGGAGCGGTTGAGGCTCAGGTAGTCGAGGCCCACGTCGAGGAGGAACTGCATACGCGCCCGGATCTCCTTGAGCACCCGGTCGGCAATGAGGTGGTCGCGCTCGGACAACTCGAGGTCCGCCATGATCGCGGTGGCGTCGCCGAGCGACAGGTCGCAAAGCTCGAAGAGGTTGCGGCCGGCGACGGTCACGGCGAGGCTCTCGGGCTTGAGGCGCGCACCGCCGCAGTCGGGGCAGGGCACCTCGCGCATGTAGCCCTCGACGGTCTCGCGCGCGTAGTCCGACTCCGCCTCGGAGTGCCGGCGGCTCAGCCAGGGCACGACCCCTTCGTAGTGGGTGTCGTAAGCGCGGACCCGTCCGTAGCGGTTGCGGTACTGCACGTGAACCTTGCGGGTGCCGGAGCCGAACAGGATGACCTTCTGCTCCGACTTCTTGAGCTTCTTCCACGGGGTCTTCACGGAAAAAGACCAGGCGTCGGCGACTGCCTCGAGAACGCGGCCGAAGTACTCGCCGCGCGCTCCGGCCCAGGGGGCGATCGCGCCGTCGTCGATCGACAGGTCGGGGTCACGCACGACGAGCTCGGGGTCGACCTCGAAGCGCGTGCCGAGGCCGTCGCACTTCGGGCACGCCCCGTAAGGGGAGTTGAAGCTGAAGCTCCGCGGCGCCAGCTCGTCGAACGACAACCCGCACGTCGGGCACGCCAGGTGCTGGCTGAAGGTCAGCGTCTCCTCCAGCTCCTCCCCCTCGCGCGGGACGAGCTGCACCTCCGCCACGCCCTCCGCCAGCCGCAGCGCGGTCTCGAGGGAGTCGGTCAGCCGGCGCTCGATCCCCTCACGCTTCACCAGGCGGTCGACGACGACCTCGATGGTGTGGATCTCGTAGCGGGCGAGCTTGGGCGGATCGGACAGCTCGTGCACCTCGCCGTCGATGCGTGCACGTGCGAAGCCCTGGCCGGCGAGCTCCTCGAGCAGGCTCTGGTACTCACCCTTGCGGCCCCGCACGACCGGGGCGAGCACCTGGAACCGGGTGCCGTCCGGCAGCTCAAGGATCCGGTCGACGATCTGCTGCGGGGTCTGGCGCTGGACGACCGTCCCGTCGCGGGGGCAGTGAGGGACGCCGACCCGGGCGTACAGAAGCCTCAGGTAGTCGTAGATCTCGGTGATGGTCCCGACGGTCGAGCGCGGGTTCCTGGAAGCGGACTTCTGGTCGATCGAGATCGCCGGGGAGAGCCCCTCGATGAAGTCCACGTCGGGCTTGTCCATCTGGCCGAGGAACTGGCGGGCGTAGCTCGACAGCGACTCGACGTACCTGCGCTGGCCCTCCGCGTAGATCGTGTCGAATGCGAGGGAGCTCTTGCCCGACCCGGACAGGCCGGTGAAGACGATCAGCTTGTCGCGGGGCAGCTCCACTGAGACGTTGCGCAGGTTGTGCTCCCGCGCGCCGCGGACGACGAGCTTTCCGCTGTCCCCTGCTCCGGCCACCCAGCCAGGGTACCAGCGAACAGGTGTTCGTGGCGCGGATGACGTGGCGCTCTCCACCCCTGCCGGGGTCGCGGTCACGGAGCTCAGCGGGGCGCCAGCTCGCGGAGCTCGGCTCGAAGGTCGGCGATCTCGTCGCGGAGCTTGGCGGCGTACTCGAAGCGCAGGTCTGCGGCGGCGTCGCGCATCTCCTCCTCGAGGGTGGAGATGAGGCGTGCCAGCTCCGACGGAGGCAGCTCGGCCAGCTCGCTCCGGGCGCGGTCGCGCCGGCGGCTGCGGCGGTCCTGGCCGGGCACGGGACTGGTCGTGGTCCCGTCGCGCGAGCCGAGAAGGACCAGGATGTCGGTGATCGCCTTGCGGACGGTCTGGGGGTCGATGCCGTGCTCTTCGTTGTACGCCTGCTGGACCGCGCGCCGGCGGTGCGTCTCGGAGATCGCACGCTGCATCGAGTCGGTCATGCGGTCGGCGTACATGATCACCTGGCCGTCGACGTTGCGGGCGGCACGGCCGATGGTCTGGATGAGGGAGGTCTCGCCGCGGAGGAAGCCTTCCTTGTCGGCGTCGAGGATCGCGACGAGCGACACCTCGGGCAGGTCGAGGCCCTCGCGCAGAAGGTTGATGCCTACGAGCACGTCGAACTCGCCCAGGCGGAGGTCTCGGATGATCTCGATGCGCTGGATGGTGTCGATGTTCGAATGCAGGTAGCGGACCTTGAGCCCCATCTCGAGCAGGTAGTCGGTGAGATCCTCCGCCATCTTCTTCGTGAGAGTGGTGACGAGCACCCGGTCGCCGCGTGCGGTGCGGTCCTGGATCTGGCCTATGAGGTCGTCGATCTGGCCCTTCGTCGGCTTGACGATCACCTCCGGGTCGATGAGGCCGGTGGGCCGGACGATCTGCTCGACGACCTGGCTGGACTGCTGGATCTCGTATCGCGACGGCGTGGCGGACAGGAAGATGCACTGGTTGACCCGCTCGTAGAACTCGTCGAAACGCAACGGCCGGTTGTCGGCCGCCGACGGAAGCCGGAAGCCGTGCTCGATCAGTGTCTCCTTGCGGGACCGGTCCCCCTCGTACTGGCCGTGCAGCTGGGGGACGGTCTGGTGCGACTCGTCGATGACCAGCAGGTAGTCCTTGGGGAAGAAGTCGAGGAGCGTGTGCGGCGGCTCGCCGGGCCGGCGCCCGTCGATGTGGCGGCTGTAGTTCTCGATCCCGGAACAGACCCCCACCTCGGCAAGCATCTCGAGGTCGTACGACGTGCGCATGCGGAGACGCTGCGCTTCGAGGAGCTTCCCCTCTTTTTCGAAATAGGCCAACCGCTCCTGCAACTCGGCCTCGATGCCCTTGAGGGCCCCCTGCATCCGCTCGTCGCCGGCGACGTAGTGGGTCGCGGGGAAGATGACGAGCTCGTCCGGCTCGCCTAGCTGCTCGCCGGTGAGCGTGTCGACGGTGGTGATCCGCTCGATCTCGTCGCCGAACAGCTCGATGCGCACCGCGTTCTCCTCGTAGGCGGGGTGCACCTCGATGGTGTCGCCCCGGACGCGGAACTTGCCGCGGACGAGGTTGGCGTCGTTGCGCTCGTACTGCATGTCGACGAGCCGGCGCAGGATGGCCCGCTGGTCGTACTCGGCGCCCCGCTTGATGTGGAGGATCCGCTCGGCGTACTCCTCCGGCGAGCCGAGGCCGTAGATGCAGCTCACCGAGGCGACGACGATCGTGTCCCTCCGCGTCAGGAGGGCCGAGGTGGCGGAGTGGCGGAGCCGGTCGATCTCGTCGTTGATCGAGCTGTCCTTCTCGATGTAGGTGTCGCTCGACGGTAGGTACGCCTCGGGCTGGTAGTAGTCGTAGTAGCTGACGAAGTACTCCACCCGGTTGTTGGGGAAGAACTCGCGCATCTCGTTGGCCAGCTGCGCGGCGAGCGATTTGTTGGGCGCCATGATGAGGGTGGGCCGCTGCACCGCCTCGATGGTCCACGCGATGGTCGCGCTCTTGCCGCTGCCGGTGATGCCGAGGAGGGTCTGGAACCGGTCGCCGCGCGTGACGCCCTCCGTGAGCTGGGCGATGGCGGCGGGCTGGTCGCCGGCCGGGGCGAACTCGGAGACGACCTTGAAGTCCGGCACGGGATCGATGGTACCGGTGGGGTGGGACGGCCCCGGCCCTGTCACCCCCGCGTCGGCTCGGGGGGACATCGGGGTGCCTATGATCCGAGCGTGGGCTCAGGCTGGCCAGGCGGGAGCGTGCGCAGCGGGGTCGCGCGCAGCGGGGTCGTGCGCAGCCCGGTCGCATGACGAGCGACCCGCATCACAACCGCGGTTCCGTCCCGACGATCCACGACGTCGAGCAGGAACCTGGAGCATTTGCGGCGTTTCGGGTACCAGGCTTCTCACGCATCTGGATCAGCCTGTTGAGCGGGAATGCCGGTCGCTTCTCCGTCCTCGTTGTCGCGGCCTGGGAAGCATTTCGCCTCACCCGGTCGGCGTTCTGGCCCAGCGTGATCGCTTTCTGCATCCTCATCCCGGTCGCCCTGGTGGGTCCTGTGGCCGGGACCGTGGCAGACCGTGTCAACCTGGCCAAGCAGATGGCCGTAGGGCAGGGACTCGCCGCGACCTCTGCACTCGTCGCCACCGTTTTCTCCCTGGCTCACGCGCTGACGCTTCCGGTAATCGCCGGCTCCACGATCGGTGTCGGGATCGGCAACGCGATACAGAACCCCGCATGGTCGTCGTTGGTCCCGTCCGTGATCGGCGTCCAGCGGATGGTCAACGGCAGCGCGATGGTCCGCATCGCCCAGCAAGGCGCTGAGTTCGTCGGACCGGTCTTCGCCACGCCCCTCCTTGCGCTCGCCGGCCCATCTGCCGTCTACCTGCTCTGCACGGCCTTGTACCTCACGGGCGCCGGGGTGGCCATCAGCATCGGGCGGTTCGCCCCGCCTCCGCAACCCACCCGTCGAAGGGTCCTGGACTCGCTTGCCGACGCAGTGCGCTACGTGGTCTCGGAACAGCGCAGCGCCGGCATCCTTCTGCTGCTCGTCGGTCTCCATTGCGGGCTCACCATGGCCTATACGGGAATCATCCCGAAGGTCGCGACGGTAAACCTGCACGGCGACAGCGGCGTATACGGCTCGATCCTCACCGCGGTCGGGCTGGGCGCGATCGGCGGAGCCATTGCGGTGATATTGCTGGCCCGCCGCCTGGAGCTCCGATTCCTACTCGTCGTGACCGCTTTCGGAAGTGGTCTCTCGCTAGCCGTTCTCGGGTTCGGTCACGAGATCGCCGTAACCATGACCGGGGCCGTCCTGGTCGGCATGACACAGTCGGCTTTCATGGCGCTGTACCTCGCACTGCTCCAGGGTTCTGTCGCTCCGGAGATGCGCGGCCGGGTTGCGGCCTTCTCGAACATCCTCGTGGGTTCGACGATGTCGTCTGCCGCGCTCGTCTGGGGAGCGCTCGTGCGCTGGATCTCGCCGGACTGGGTGACGGCAGCGCCCGGGCTTCTCTTCGTGATGGCGACCCTTGTCGCGCTGACTCTGTCGGCGTGGTTGCGTCCGCCGAGCGTCGTTCGACTGCAATCGGTTGCTGCGAGCTGACCCGATCGCCACCGGGTTGGGGGCCCACCCCGCTTGGCAGCGCGGCATTGCGGGGCCTCCCGGGGACGGAGAACGAAGGAAGCTCGTGCTCAGCCGTAAACCGTGGCCAAACCGTGGCCACTTACGGCTCAACCGGGGTGTCCTCCGGGGACAGGGAATCGACCGGGACGGCGCCGTGATGCCAACCATGTCCACTTGAGACACACACATACCGGCGTCCGGACGGCGACGGGGCGCCCGGCTGACCACAGGGGCTACCGTGATCCGCCATGCTCGTGGGGCTCACCGGAGGGATCGGTTCTGGGAAGTCGACGGTCGCGGCGGCGCTGGCCGGCCGGGGCGCTGCCGTGGTCGACGCCGACCAGATCGCCCGGGAGGTGGTCGAGCCCGGCGGTGCCGCGTACGCGCAGCTCGTGGAGCGGTTCGGCCCGGGTGTGTTGCGCGCCGACGGGACCCTGGATCGCCAGGCTCTCGCAGACGTCGCCTTCAACGACCCGGCCGCGCTGGAGGATCTCAACGGCATAACCCATCCGGCGATCGGGGCCGTCGTTGCGGAGCGGATCGGCGCGGCGGCGCAGACCCACGACATCGTTGTGCTCGACATACCGCTGCTGTCGATCACCACGAAGGCACGGATCGGATTCGACTTCGTGGTGGTGGTGGACGCACCGGAGGAGGTAGCGGTGCAACGCCTCGTCGAGCAGCGCGGGTTCAAAGAATCCGACGCGCGCGCTCGCATCGCCGCGCAGACCAGCCGGGACGAACGACGCGCCCTCGCCGACTTCGTCGTCGACAACTCAGGCGACCGCTCCGCGCTCGACGCGGAGATCGAACGCCTGTGGAAGTGGCTCCGCGAGAAGAAAACGGGTCGAACCACCCAGGCCTAGTCCGGATGGACGTGAAGATGGCCCGTTCGGGTCATTGCCGCGCAATGCCGCGGCGTGGAGGCTTCACTCCGACGGCGCATCGCCCAATGAGCCACAAAGCCGAGGTAGCGAGGGGACCCTAGTGACCAGCGACGCGCAGCACGATCAGCGCCACCGCCTCCTCGGCGTCTTGTTTGGCAGCGATGTCCCATCCGCGCTCGACGGTCAGCTCCTGCGCACCTCCGACGTGGCATCGCTGTTCCAGGTCTCGGAACGGACCGTTTCCGAATGGGCGAAGCGGGGGCAGATCCCCTGCGTGCGTACACCCGGCGGGCACCGGCGCTACCCGGCCGACGAGATCAAAGCCTTGCTCGAGCGCGACGGCCGCTCGGTCGGCGGCCGGGCGGGGGCCTAGCTGAGGATTTAATCGAGCACCGACGCCAGGGTCACGGCTGACATGCCGTGCGCCTCGGCGACGGACGGGTACACCACGTCGCCGTTGTGGGTGTTGAGGCCGAGCGCGAGCACGGGGTCGGAGCGCAGGGCGTCCCGCCAGCCGCGGTCGGCGATCTCGAGGGCGTAGGGAAGCGTCACGTTGGTGAGCGCGTACGTGGACGTGTGCGGCACCGCGCCGGGCATGTTCGCGACGCAGTAAAAGACCGACCCGTGCACGATGTACACCGGGTCCGTATGTGTGGTCGGGCGCGAATCCTCGAAACAACCACCCTGGTCGATCGCGATGTCGACGAGGACGGAGCCGGGCTTCATGCGCGAGACCAGGTCGTTGCTGACCAGTGTCGGGGCTTTGGCGCCCGGCACCAGTACCGCGCCTATGACGAGGTCGGCGTCGATCACTGCACGCTCGACCTCGTATGCGTTCGACGCGATCGTCTGGCAGTGGCCCTGGTAGATGCGGTCGGCTTCGCGCAGGCGGGCGACGTTCTTGTCGAGCAGGAGGACCTCGGCCTGCATGCCGAGCGCGATGGCCGCTGCGTTCATGCCGGCGACTCCGGCGCCGATGACGACGACCTTGGCCGCGTACACGCCGGAGACACCGCCCATGAGGACGCCGCGGCCGCCGCCGTCTCTTTGGAGGTGGTGGGCGCCCGCCTGAGGCGCCATGCGCCCCGCCACTTCCGACATGGGGGCGAGGAGCGGCAGCGACCCGTCGGGCAGCTGGACCGTCTCGTAGGCGATGGCGGTGGTGCCGGCGTCGAGGAGCGCTCTCGTGCACGGCAGCGACGCGGCGAGGTGGAGGTAGGTGAAGAGGATCAGGTCCTTGCGCAGCCGGTGATGCTCGTCCTCGACCGGCTCCTTGACCTTGAGCACCATGTCGGCCTCCGACCACACGTCGTCGGCCGCCGGGAGCATCCGCGCCCCCGCCTGCACGAAATCGGCGTCAGGTATGGAGGACCCGACTCCCGCTCCAGCCTCGACGAACACCTGATGCCCGTGCCTGACCAGCTCGTGGACGCCGGAGGGGGTGCAGGCGACGCGGTACTCGTTGTTCTTGACTTCTGCTGGGACGCCGATCCTCAAGGCTCGTCTCTCCTCCGCTCAGTCGATGCTGCTCATGACGTGCTTGATGCGGGTGTAGTCCTCGAGACCGTACATCGACAGGTCCTTGCCGTAGCCCGAGTGCTTGAAGCCCCCATGTGGCATCTCCGCGACAAGCGGGATGTGCGTGTTGATCCACACGCACCCGAAGTCGAGCCTCCGGGACACCCGCATGGCCCTGCCGTGGTCGGTGGTCCACACGCTGGACGCCAGCCCGTACTCGACCCCGTTGGCCCACTCGACCGCCTGGTCCTCGTCGTCGAAGCGCTGAACGGTGATCACGGGACCGAAGATCTCGGTCTGCGCCAGCTCGTCGGCCTGCTCCACCCCGGCTATCACCGTCGGCGGGTAGAAGAATCCCGCTCCGCCGGGCGATTCCCCACCGGTTACCACCTTCGCGTGCGCCGGAACCCGGGAGACCATGCCGCTGACTCGCTCCAGTTGGTTGGCGCTGTTGAGCGGACCGAAGGTGACGTCCGGCTGGTCGAGACCGCCGAACGTGGTCTGGCGCGCCTGATCCGCGAGAGCGTCCACCATGTCGCCGTAAACGCGCGGCGATGCGAGGACCCTCGTCGCCGCTGTGCAGTCCTGCCCGGCGTTGAAGTACCCCGCGATCGCGATGGCTTCGGCCGCCTTGGCGACGTCGACGTCGTCGAAGATGATGACCGGCGCCTTGCCGCCGAGCTCGAGGTGGACGCGCTTTAGGTCATGGGCGGCCGCGGCTGCCACCTCGCGCCCCGCACGGACACTCCCGGTGATCGCCACCATCTGCGGTACCGGGTGGCCGACGAGCGTGCGGCCGGTGTCCCGGTCACCGCAGATGACGTTGAGGACACCCGGGGGGAAGATCTCGCCGGCGACCTCTGCCAGCATGAGCGCGGTGACAGGAGTGGTGTCGGACGGCTTCAACACGACCGTGTTGCCCGCGGCGAGCGCCGGGGCGATCTTCCAGACCGCCATCATCATCGGGTAGTTCCACGGCGTCACCTGCGCCACCACGCCGATGGGCTCGCGGCGGATCCACGAGGTGTGCCCGGCCATGTACTCGCCGGCGCTGCGCCCCTCGAGCACGCGCGCTGCGCCGGCGAAGAAACGGATCTGGTCGAGCATCGGAGGTACCTCCTCCGAGCGGGTCAGAGCGAGCGGTTTACCGGTGTTGCGACCCTCCGCCTCGATGAACTCCTCGGCACGCTCTTCGATCGCGCCGGCCAGCTTCCACAGCATCAGGCTGCGATCGGCCGGCGTGGTGTCGCGCCACGACGCAAAGGCCTCCTGCGCCGCCCGGCACGCGGCGTCGACGTCCTCAGGCCCCGACAGTGGAGCCTCGGCGTAGGCCTCACCGGTGCTCGGGTCGACGACATTGGTCGTCGAGCCGGCGGCTGAGTCGACGTGCTGTCCGTTGACGAAGTTGTGCAGACGCTCGGGCATGGCGGGTCCCCCCGGGTTCCAGGTTCCTCCAATCATTACCGCCTTGCCGCCCGCCGTGCAAGGAATCCGTTGTAAGGCGGCGGGATCGACATTAGAATCGGTTGTCGTGGCCGATTTTGACGCCTCTATCCGCGACGGCGGAGGACGTCTCGAACCGATCACCAAGGCGATCATCGAGCAGCTGCAGGAGGACGGCCGGCGCTCCTACGCCGCCATCGCACGGGCTGTGGGGCTTTCCGAAGGCGCCACCCGCCAGCGGGTGCAGAAGCTGATCGACGAAGGCATAGTCCAGATCGCCGCTGTGACTGACGCGGCCGCCATCGGCTTCCACCGGATGGCGCTGCTCGGCATCAAGGTCGAGGGCGACATCCGCCAGGTCGCCGAGAAGCTGTCGGGGCTCGACGAAGCCGAATACGTCGTCATCTGCGCTGGGCAGTTCGACCTGCTCGTCGAGCTCATCTGCGAGGACGACGAGCACCTGATGCGCACCATCGACGAGTCCGTGCGGACCGTCCCCGGGGTCCGCACCACCGAGACATTCGTGTACCTCAAAGTCGTGAAGGAGAACTACCAGTGGGGGACCAGATGAACGACACCGGCGCGTTCAACGCCGAGGACCACGCGCAATTGCAGGACGCGGCGCGAAAACACCTGTGGATGCACTTCACCCGGATGAGCTCCTACGGGGAGCACGAGGTGCCCGTGATGGTGCGCGGCGAAGGCCCCTGGGTGTGGGACAGCAAGGGTCGCAGGTACCTCGACGGGCTGTCGGGGCTGTTCGTCGTGCAAGCAGGTCACGGCCGGCGCGAGCTGGCCGAGGCGGCGGCGCGCCAGGCGTCGGAGCTGGCGTACTTCCCGTTGTGGAGCTACGCGCACCCGAACGCGATCGAGCTGTCGCAAAGGCTGGCGTCCCTGGCACCGGGGAACCTCAACCGGGTGTTCTTCACGACGGGCGGCGGTGAGGCGGTCGAGTCCGCGTGGAAGCTCGCGCGGCAGTACTTCCGGGCGACCGGCCAGCCCGACCGCTACAAGGTCATCTCGCGCAACATCGCCTACCACGGCACGACGATGGGCGCACTGTCGATCACCGGTCTGCCTTCGATCAAGGCGCCGTTCGAGCCGCTGGTCCCTGGCTCCGTGCGGGTGACGAACACCAACTTCTACCGCGCGCCCGAACACGGCGACGACATCGAGGCGTTCGGGATATGGGCGGCGGACGACATCGAGCGGCACATCCTGATGGAAGGACCCGAGTCGGTCGCAGCTGTAGTCCTGGAGCCGGTCCAGAACTCGGGTGGCTGCTTCCCTCCCCCACCGGGATACTTCCAGCGTGTCCGCGAGATCTGCGACCGCCACGGGGTGCTGCTGGTCTCGGACGAGGTGATCTGCGCGTTCGGACGTCTGGGCGCCTGGTTCGGGGCCGAGCGTTACGGCTACCAGCCCGACATGATCACCTGTGCCAAGGGCATGACCAGCGGCTACTCCCCACTTGGCGCGCTCCTCGTCGACGATCGCCTAATGGAGCCGTTCCTGGACGGGACCGCGACCTTCTACCACGGCTACACCTTCGGCGGTCATCCGGTGTCCACGGCAGTCGCCCTGGCGAACCTCGATCTGTTCGAGAAGGAGGGCCTGGTGGCCGGAGTCGCCGCTCGTTCGGCCGCATTCCGCGCGGTGCTCGACGGGCTGCGGGATCTTCCGATCGTGGGCGACGTCCGCGGCGACGGCTACTTCTTCGGGATCGAACTGGTCAAGGACAAGGACACCCGCCTGAGCTTCGACGACGACGAGTCCGAACGCCTGCTTCGCGGTTTCCTGTCCGGGGCCCTCTTCGACGCCGGCCTCATCTGCCGTGCCGACGATCGCGGCGACCCCGTGGTGCAGCTGGCACCACCGCTGATCTGCGAGCAGGAACACTTCGATCTCATCGGCGATGTCCTGCGCTCGGTCCTGAGCGAAGCCTGGACGAAGATCTGAGAGCGGCCCCGGTTGGGGGCCGCTCCCGGATTACTCCCCTGCTTCCGGCGCGTCCTCGGTGGCTGCGGCCGGCGCAGCAGCCGGCGCGTCCTCGGTCGGCGCGGCCGGCGCAGCGGCCGGGGCGTCCTCCGCGGATTCCGCCGAGCCCTCGGGCGGCAGGGACCCGCCGCTCTCGAGGTACTCAGCCCACGCGGCCTGCGCCTCGGACTCCGGCTCGAAGTCGGCGTACGCACCTATGTAATTGCCCTGCTCGTCGTAGGCGTGCTCGCCGAACGCCTCCCGGTACTCGGCTGCGACCTCGCCGCCCTCGGCGGCCTGCTTGATCGACAGGCTGATCCGCCGGCGCTGCAGGTCGATCTCGATGATCTTGACCCACAGCTCCTCGCCGGGGGTGACAACCTGCTCGGGCAGATCGACGTGGTGGTTGGCCATCTCCGAGATGTGCACCAGGCCTTCGATCCCCTCGCCCACCTGTACGAACGAACCGAACGGCACGAGCTTGGTGACACGCCCGTAGACCAGCTCGCCGACCCGGTGCGCGTTCGCGAACTCCTGCCAGGGGTCGGACTGGGTGGCCTTGAGGGAGAGGCTGATCCTCTCGCGGTCGAGGTCGACGTCCAGGACACGCACTTCCACCTCGTCGCCGACCGCAACGACCTGCGACGGATGATCAACGTGCTTCCACGACAGTTCCGACACGTGGATCAGACCGTCCATGCCGCCGAGGTCCACGAAGGCGCCGAAGTTGACGACCGACGACACCACGCCGTGGCGGACCTCACCGGGCTTGAGGTTGGTGAGGAACTCGTCGCGCTGCTCCTTCTGCGTCTCCTCGAGCCAGGCCCGCCGGGACAGCACGACGTTGTTGCGGTTCTTGTCGAGCTCGATGATCTTGGCGTCGAGGCTGCGGCCGACGTAGGGCTGCAAGTCGCGCACCCGGCGCAGCTCGACGAGCGAAGCGGGAAGGAAGCCGCGCAGCCCGATGTCGATGATGAGACCGCCCTTGACGACCTCGATGACCGGACCCGACACGACGCCGTCGCGCTCCTTGATGGCCTCGATCGTCCCCCACGCCCGCTCGTACTGCGCGCGCTTCTTGGAGAGGATGAGGCGTCCTTCCTTGTCCTCCTTCTGGAGAACCAGGGCCTCGATCTTCTCGCCCATGCTGACGATCTCGCCGGGGTCGACGTCGTGGCGGATGGACAGCTCGCGAGCCGGTATCACGCCCTCGGACTTGAAGCCGATGTCGAGGAGAACCTCGTCCTTGTCGACCTTGACGACCGTGCCATGGACGATGTCGCCGTCCTCGAACTCGACGATCGTGCCCGCGATGGCATCCTCGAGCGACGTGCTGCCCAGGTCGTCAGCCACGACCTGCCGCGGCGTGTACTCACCCGCCTCGTCGAAAGTCCCCATCTCCGCGCCTGCGGGCGTGCTGCTGATCGTGGTATCGGACATCTACTCGTCGCCTTCTTTCCGGACAAAGACCTCCCCCGGTGAAACGGTCAGGGGGCCAGGTGCACAGCGAGCCCTTCGCTGCGGAGACAGGAGTCTACACTGCTGCTACCAGCAGGAACTCCGGGTGGTCGAGGTCGGGCGGGCGCGTCCGGTAGTCGCCGGGGGCGACCGACCAGATCGACTCGACCGTGAGACCGGCGGCTGCTGCCATGAGCCTCAGCTCGCGCGGTGTGAAGCAGGTCGTCCAGAGGTCGAACGTCGCGGGGGTGCCTGACGGGTCGCGCACCTCCGCGAGTTCGTGGTGTACACCCGAGCCGGCGTCGAATGTGTCGCCCTGCTCGAGGTGGCGGACGGCGAAGTACGCGGAGAAGGCGGACACCGCGACACGGCCGCCGTCTTTCACACATTCGGAGATCTGCGAGAGAACGCCGGCGTCGTCGTACCCGCCGAGCAGCCCGAAGCCTCCCTGGCACAGCGATATGGCCGCGTCGAAGCTCTTCGGAGAAAGAGGAAGCCGTCGCGCGTCGGCGCGCACCCAGTGCCCTTCACCCGCCGCGCGGAGGAACGCCAGGGAGATGTCGACTCCCACGACGTCAACGCCGAGGGCGCGAAGCGCGTGCGCGTGCCGACCGGGACCGCACCCGACGTCGAGAACCCTCATGCCCGCCCGCAGCCCGAGCACGCCGACGAGGAAACGGACCTCCTGCGCGGTGCCCTTGGTAAACGAGTAGCGCAGGTAGGCCTCGCCCGCGTGCTCCGCGACGGCCTCGAACTCCCTTCCGCTTACTTCCACATCGGGCTCCGCACGCCACAATATTGGCGGGGAGCGTGGGAGGATCGGGAAGTGGTTGCCGATCCAGCCGACGTACCCGATGGGGCGGATACCCCGGCGTTGGACGCCGCCGGCGGGGCGGAGCACTCGAGGCGGCGGGCCGGCCCTGTCCTGCGGCGGATGTGGCCGAGGCTGTTCCAGGACCGGATCCTGGGTCTCGCCTCCGAGGTCGGATTCTGGGCGATCGTGTCGTTGCCCTCGCTGGCGCTCACGCTGCTCGGCGCCGTCGGGTACCTCAGGGGTGTCATCGGCGCGGACAGCGTCAAGGACATACACGACTCTGTGCTGCGCCTGGCACGCGACCTGTTCCCCTCGGGCACGGTGGACAGGGACATCGCCCCGCTGGTGGACCAGATGCTCGCCCGCGGCCACCTGGATGTGTTGTCGGTCGGTTTCGTGATCTCGCTCTGGTCGGGTTCGACGGCGATGAGCGCCTACGTGAACACGATCACCGTCGCCTACGACATGCGCGGCGTGCGCGGCTCGGTACGCAGCCGCGTGGTCGCCACGGGACTGTACCTGTGCTTCGTCGTGGTCGGGTTGGTCCTGTTGCCGGCACTGGCGCTCGGGCCCGGCCTGATCACCCACCTGACTCCCGGCCCGGTCACACCCGAGGTGTCGACGGCTGTCCACATCCTGTACTGGCCTGTCGTCGTGGTGCTGTCGGTGTCGCTGATCGCCGGGCTGTACAAGGGGGCGCTCCCGGTTCGCGTGCCGTGGCGGCGGTGCCTCCCCGGCGCGGTCTTTGCGATGGGTCTGTGGCTGTTGGGAAGCCTGGGCTTGAGGGCGTACCTGCAGTCGAGCTTGAGGAGCCACTCGGTGTACGGATCGCTGGGGGCGCCGATCGCTGCGCTTCTGTTCTTCTACGTCACCGGGCTCGCCGTGCTCATCGGGGCGGAGCTCAACTCGAGCATCGACGCGGTTCGTTGAGGGGGGCGGCGTCAGTAGGGGCCTGGCGGCGATAGCGTCGGAGAAGCATGCACGACGAGGAAGTCACAGGCCGGCCGGGCATGGTGACGACGCGGATCCGCGGGGGCGCCCTGCCAGGTGAGGTCAAGGTGGCGATACGCGGAGGCACCGAGAGCTTCATCGCCTACGCCGACCACGAGATCAAGAAGGGCGAATCCATCCTCGTGTACCGGAGCAGAGGTGACCGCAGCGTCGACGTCGTGGAGTTCGTTGAGACGGGGCTCTCAGCCGACGAGTTCTGACAAGACCACCGGGCGCCGATCGGCGACGCCCTGAACAAGGAGCGATGCATGTTCGGATACCGCATACCCAACCCCGACGAGGCCATGATCATCAGCGGCGCGAAGGCCCGAGGTGAGGACGGCCTGCCGTTCCGCATCGTCACCGGGCACGGGAAGTTCGTGAACCCGCTGCGCTCGAAGGTGTCGTTTCTGTCGCTGTCGATGCAGGAGGCGGAGGTTCAGGAGCCGTGCGTCACCCAGCAAGGGATAACCCTGATGGTCAAGGCGGTGATCGCGTTCAAGGTGGGTGACGACGCCGCGTCGATCGTGAACGCCGCGCGCCGCTTCCTCGCGGACGAGGACCAGATGCCCCGCCTGACCGGCCGCATCTTCGCGGGCCACCTGCGTTCCATCGTCGGCTCGATGACCGTCGAGGATCTCATCCGGGAACGCCAGAAGCTGGCCGAGGAGATCCTCGACGCGTCGAAACCGGAGATGGCCAAGCTGGGGCTGGTCGTGGACTCCCTCCAGATCGAGAGCATCGACGACCAGGGTTCGGGGTACATCGTGGCGCTCTCCCAGCCGCACGTCGCCGCGGTCAACCAGGCAGCACAGATCGCGCAGGCGCAGGCCGACCAGGCCGCTGCCGAGGCCCGCCAGAAGAGCGAGCGCAACCAGGCCGACTACGTCCGCCAGACCTCCGTCGCGCAGGCACAGTACAAAGCGGAGGTCGACCAGGCGCAGGCCAAGTCCGCGCAGGCCGGTCCGTTGGCCTCTGCCCAGGCGCAGCAGGAAGTCCTGGCCGAACAAGCGAAGGTGGCGGAGAAGAACGCTGAGCTGCGCAGGCAGCAGCTCGTCGCCGAGGTCGGCGCGCCGGCCGAGGCGGAGGCGGACCGGATCCGCACGATCGCCAAGGCGAACGCCGACTCCACCAACTTCGGCGCGGAGGCCGCCGCGGCGAACGGAAGGGTTGCTCTCGACCAGCAGCTGATCTCGATGTTGCCCCAGATCACCCAGAACCTCGCCGGCGGGCTCGCCAATGCCAATGTCACGATCCTCGACGGGGCCTCCGGTTACAACCAACTGGTCGCCGACCTGGGAGCGCAGGCGGCGGCGGTCCTCGCCGCAATCCGCAGCGCCGCCAACACCGCCGCCACCACCACGAACGGTTCCTCCACGAACGGCCCCGCCACGACCCCTGGGCAGTGACCGATTCCGCGATCGAGCGCATCCTTCTCAGCTACGGCACCATCACCGTCGTCGGCGCCAGCAACGACCCCCGCAAGGCCGCCCACTACGTCCCCGCCCACATGCAAAGCCACGGCTGGCGGATCATCCCGGTCAACCCTCACGAGGACCACATCCTGGGCGAGCCGGTCTACCGCCACGTGAGCGACGTGCCCGAACCGGTGGGCCTGGTCAACGTGTTCCGCCCCTCGCGCTACACACCTGACGTGGTGCGCGAGGCGGTGGCGGCCGGGGCGCCGGCCGTGTGGCTGCAGCTCGGCATCGCATCCGAGGAGTCGCGCCGGATCGCCGAGGAGGCCAACCTGCTCTACGTCGAGGATCGGTGCCTGCTCGTCGAGCAACGCCGGCTGGCGCTGGAAGCTCCCCGCTGACAATCGGCTAGACGAGGCCGCTCCTTCCGACGGATGGGTATGGTCGGCGGACCGTGACCGACCCAGGCAGCGACTCGCCGAGCATCCAACGGGTGCTGTTCGTCTGCACCGGCAACCAGTGCCGCTCCCCCATGGCCGAGGCATTGCTCCGCTCCAAGCTTCCGGCCGCCTGCGGAATAGAGGTCGATTCCGCCGGGACCATAGGCGACGGCACTCCCCCGCCGGACAACGCCGTCAAGGTCATGGAAGATGCCGGTCTCGACATCTCCGAGCGGCCCAGCCGGCCGCTGGACCCGCGCACCCTCGAAGCCGCAGACCTGGTGGTGACCATGTCCCGCCAGCATCTCGTCGACGTCGTCACCACTCACCCGCCCGTGCTGGAAAGAGCCTTCACCTTTGCCGATCTCCTCGACCGCGCGGCCACAGCCGGGCCCCGGAGACCGGACGAAACGGTGGCGGCCTGGGCGCGACGGCTCTCGGCGGGCCGCACGACCGTGTCGATCCTCCAGCTCCCCTCTGCAGCCGACATCGAGGACCCCATAGGCGGGGGGATCGGCGTCTTCGAGCAGACCCGCATCCTCCTCGACCGCCTGACCTCGGACCTGGCGGCGCTGCTGACGGGAGAACCTGGCGGGGCTGGAGAGGCCGGAGAGGCCGAAGGGGCCGGAGGAATCATGCGCCGCCGGCGCCCCTGGTGGAGGTCCGGTTAGAAGGCGCCTGTGCCGTTGGGTGTGCCGAGCCCGGTCGGGCCGTCCCACCCGGCAACCGCTGTGCACAGGTCGGAGCCGCCGCAGGACCCGTTGCTGCCGGAGGTCACGTCGTTGAGCGAACTGCTGTGGCTGTAAGGGTAGGACCCATAGTTGACGCTGCTGGCGTTGCCGGCCAGGGCGTACACCGACGCGATTACCGGAGAGGCCACGCTGGTACCGCCGAACACCAGCCAACCCTTGTACCCCTGGTAGGCGTAGCTGTCGTAGACGGCGACACCGGTGTTGGGGTCTGCGTCGGCGGAGACGTCGGCCTCCGCCCGGTTCTTGGGGCAGGTCGAGGAGATGTTCGTAACCGATCCCTGCCACGAAGGTTGGGCCTCGTAGGCGGAGCAACCCGACCCTGCGCGCCCCCACGCCGTCTCTGCCCAACCCCGGGTATTCGACGCTTTGGTGAGCGTGGTTCCCCCGACGGCGGTCACGTACTGGCTAGCAGCGGGGTACTCGACGCCGTAGCCGCTGTCGCCCGAACTGGCGGTGACGGCGATCCCCGGATGGTTGTAGTAGGAGTCCAACGAGCTGTCGGCGCTGGAGTCGCCGCCGCCGTAGCTGTTGCTGATCTCGTTGGCTCCAAGCTTGGCCGCCTCGTTGACCGCCGCGCCGAGGTTTGCGTAGGTGGCAGAGGAAGCCTCGACCAGCAGGATGTGGCAGTTGGGGCAGACCGCGGAGACCATGTCGAGATCGAGGGAGATCTCCTCCGACCAGCTGGCGTTGTTCCTTGGATAGCTGGTCCCGCCGCTCTGGTTCACCTTACGGAAGCAACCGTTTTTCGTGGTGCAAGCCGGCAGCCCGAACTGCGAACGGTAGACGCCGAGATCGGATTCGGCGTAGGGGTCGTTGTAGGCGTCGACGATAGCCACGGTCTGACCGCTGCCCGCCGTGGACGACGGCAGGGCGTAAGCGGACTGCAGATCGGAGGGGCCGTACCCGTTAGGCGTGGTCGCCGGCGCAGGCCCCGGCTTTCCGGCTGGGGCAGTGTTCAAGATCGCGTCACAAGCGGCGGTACCAGCCGTGGATGGTGGGCAGGAACGCAGGAAATGGGCGTTGGAGTTCGCCAAAGAAGCCGCCTGAGGCGCAGGCGTCGCGTACGACGTCGCCGGGCCGGCCGCCATACCGCCCACCAAAGCAGCGGCCGCTACCAGTTGCTTCAACATTCGTTGCACCCCTTCCACTGCCGTTGCCGAAACGGCTTTGGTGGAACGTTACACCTGCCCAATCCCAGATGACGATCGGTCAGCCGAGCGGACCGGTCGTGGCGCAGGTTCCCTGGGTGATCGCGGCCTGGGCGGTCCGGCCCGTCTGCAGAACCTGCACCAGGAACCCGGCCATGAACCCGAAGAAGTCGTATCCCGTGGGTGCCGCGAGCTCTAGTGGATCGCCGGTGAGCCCGGCGCCCGATGCCAGGGCGGAGGGGAGGTTGCCGACAAGGCTGTAGCCGCCCCCGTTGTAGGCCTGGCACCCGATCGTGCTGGACCCAGCCGGCAGGACGCTCTCGTCGAGCGCCTCGAGCGAGCCGGCCATGGCGCCGTCGAACAGAGCATGGACACCGTAGGCGGCGGCGTTCGGGAGCGCGAGGCCGATGAGGTTGTCGGCGCCGGCCTGGATCTCGCCGTACAGGATGCTCGCGTCGAGGAAGCCCTGCGAGCACGCGACACCGGGCTTGGAGTCGGCGGGTGACAGCTCGGCCGCCGCGCAGGTCGACGCGTAGTTGAGGATTCCGTTGACGAGACCGACGAGGTCGTTGGCCTCGTTCTGGACGTACTGGAAGAGGAATGCCATCTCGACGGCGTCCGCTCCGGTCGGGTCCGAGAAGTTGACCGGGCTGTTGTTGGCGTACTCGTAGGGGTTGGACGATCCGAGCGGGTCGGGGCTCAGGAAACGACCCGACGTCGGGTCGTAATAGCGCGCGTGGTCGTAGTAGAGCCCCGTGGAGGAGTCGTACTGCTGGCCCCCGTAGGTGAGCGGGTTGGCCGTCGAGCCTGAAGGACTCTGGGTGCCGTAGGGGCTGTAGGCGTAGGTCTCGACCGTGGAACCGGCGGAGTTGGTGAGGGCGTTGACGTTGCCGAGCGTGTCGGAGAGGTAGTAGTCCTTCGCCCCTCCCGGCTGTACGAGCTCCAGCGGATCGTTGAGTGTCGGGCCGTTCACGTAGGACTGGGTCCCGCCGCCCGGCGGGTACTGGGCGATGAGGTTGCTGCCGTCGTACGCCGATGCGGTGGTGCCGGCGGCGGTCGTTACGGTGGTGCGCCGGCCGAGGGGGTCGTAGCCCATGGTGGTGGTGCCGCCGGGTCCGGTCACGCCGAGCAGCTGCCCGGGGGCGCCCCAGGTGTACGACGTTGTCGCGTTGGTGCCCGTGTTCTTCGCGGTGATCAGGTCCCCGGACGCGTCGTAGGTGTAGGTCATGCCGGGGGAAGCGGTGAGCTGGTTGTCCGCGTTGTAGGTCAAAGACCCCGCCGGCGCGCCGGGCCTCGACGTGATGTTGCCAGCCGGGTCGTAGGTCCAGCCAAGGGCCGGCCCGCTGCTCGGCGTCGCACTGGTCAGCCGCCCGATGGCGTCGTAGCCGAAGGTCGTGGTGCCGGCTGCGTTTGTCGCGCTCTGCTGCCTGCCATCGCCGTCGTAGGTGTAGGAGACCTGGTTTACCACGGAGGTCCCCAGGCTCGAAACAATGCTCGCCGGGTTGCCGTCCCCCCCATACGTGATCGTGTCGTCGACGCCGTTCGGCCGGGTAAGGCCCGTGAGCTGCCCGGCCGGGTTGTACAGGTAGGCGAAGTGGCCTCCTGAGGGGTCGACCACGCCGGTCGGATGACCGAGAGAGTCGAAGGTGTATGCGGTCGTGCCCGCCGGGCCGGTCAGCGCGGTGCGGTTGCCGTCGGCGTCGTATGCGTAGTGAAGGGTGACGGTCGGCTCCCCGGGCCCGGATGAGGTCTGGGCGGTGATCCGGCTGTCCGCGTCGTAGGTGTTGGTGACCGTGTCGCCGGCGGTGTTGGTGGCGGTCACGAGGCGGCCGAACGCGTCGTATGTGTAGGTGTCGGTGCCGGCACCGCCAGGAAGGCTGACCGAGGTCACCCTGCCGTCCGCGTCGTAGGTGTAAGCGGTCCGCCCGCTCCCGTCGGTGGCCGACTCGATCTGACCGGTCGGGTAGTAGGCGGCCGTGATGGTGTTGCCGAGCGCGTCGGTCTCGCTCTGGATCCGGCCGTACGCGTCCGTGACCGATTGGCTGGTCCCGGCAGGGGTGGTGACCGACGTCAGTGCACCGGAGCTGGCGTAGCCGAACGTCTCGGATTCACCGAGCGCGTCGGTGACCGACAGGACCTTGCCGCTGGCGTCGACGCTGACGTTCGTGGTCTTGCCCGTCGGGTCGGTCTCGCTGGCAAGGTGGCCGTTGGAGTCGTAGCCGATCGTCGACGTGCCGCCGGGCCCCTGGAGGGAGGTGAGCTTGCCCGCCGCGTTGTCGCCCATGTTGAACGAGTACAGGCCACTCTCGACGACGGTCGCGGGGTTGCCGCCCGCGGTGTATGTCGCCGCCTCCGCGGTGGCGCCGGTCGGGTCGATGTCGACTATCGGCTCGCCGAGGGTGTTGTAGGTGAGGTTGGTCTGGAACCCGTTGGCGTCGGTGACGCTCGCGAGGCGCCCGTAGCTGTCGTAGGTGTAGCTGCGCAGGTTGCCGAGGGGGTCGGTCTCGGTGAGGGTGCGCCCCGCGGAGTCGTAGGTGAACGACGTGGTCAGCGACTGCCCGCCCCCCGTCTGGGTGGAGCTGAGGATGTCCCCGAGCGCGTCGAAGGTCTCGAGGGACGTGAGCTTGCCGGTCTGGTCGGTGAGGATCTGCTGGCGCGAGCCGACGGTGGTGGAGATCGTCACCGTGTTGCCGCTCGCGTCGGTGATCGAGTCGACCCGGCCGTCGGGGCCGTACCCGATCGTCTGGATCGGTTTGGAGTCCGGTCCGGTGCTCCCGGTCATGTCATGGTTCGCGTCGTAGGAGAACGTGGTCGTGGCGCCGGCGGTGTCGACGAAGTCAGCGAGGTCGCCGGCCGCGCTGTAGCCGTAGTGCAGTTTCTGGCCGGTCGGCCCGGTGGCGTCGGTGATGCGCCCGGTCACGTCGCGGGTCCAGGTGAGGCTCTCACCGTTAGAGGCGTGCAGGCCGGTCGAGTCGACGGTGAGGGTGTTGCCGTTGGTGTCGGCCTCCGAGACCAGGCCCTTGGTGGTGTCGAGCACGAACGTCTCACCGGACGCTGTGGTGAGGGTGAACTGCGTCGGGTCGTACGGGTTCCCCGAGTCGTCGACGAGGTCCCCGTCGGCGGTCATGCCGGCGATGCCCTCGGACGCGGTCAGCGTGGAGGTGGTGTCGGTTCCCGGGTGGGCGCTGAACGCCGGCGAGATGGTCGGGAACAGGACACTGCCACCCTGGGGGGTGAAGTCGAACTCCTCCTGGCGACCGTTGGGCCAGGTGACGGTCACGAAGTGAGGAGCGGACGACTGGTACGCGGTCAGGCACAGAGCCCCGAAGCAGGTCGGGTCGTACTGGGACCAGCCGCCGGCGCCAAGTGCACGGTTCGAGGAGACCTGGAAGTTGGAGACGGAAACGTGCCAGCCGACCCCGAAGTCGCCGACGGTCTTGTCGGTCGAGTCGTAGGTGCGATCGAGCGACATCTGGAACCCGTCCACCGGCACCGACAGGTCCTGGTAGGTGGTCGTGTAGCGGCCGAGCTTGAGCTGTCCCGACACCGCTACGTCGGTCGACGACGATCCGGTCCCGCCGCCGGACGCGTCGCAGACCACCGTCAGGGTGTAGGTGCCGTTGGTGAGAAGCGTCGGGTCGAACGTTGTCAGCGCGGCTGGCGGGCTTCCCGATCCCGAGGCGAGCGTCGTCGTGGTGCCGCCGCCGGCGTCGGGCCTGAGGGTCACGCTCCAACCGCTGATGGTCTGCCCCGACGGCGCGCTGCAGCTGCCGGTCACTGGGGTGGGTGCGGTGATGGTGGACCCGTCCGCAGGCGTTGTGGGCCCCATCACGGGCGGCGGTGGAGGCGGCGCGGTGTTGGCCGACACGGTGACGGTTGCCGACCCGGTGCCCCCGCCGCTGGAGGTGGCGGAGACGGTGATGTCGTACTGGCCGGGGGCGAGGTCGGTCGGGTCGAAGGTCGCGAGCGTCGGCGGTGGGTAACCGCTGCCGCTGGCGAGCGTGGTGGGGGTTGCGGTCCCGTGGGGCCGCCAAGTCGCGGTCCACGAGGTCACCGTCTGGCCGGATGCGACTGTGACGGCGGCGTCCACGGCGGCAGGTGCGTTCACCGTCTCGCCGGCGCTAGGGGTGAGGATCTGCACCGAGGGCGCGCTGCTACCCGATGAGGTCGAAGTCGGTGGTGGAGCGGACGGCTGGGGCGCGAACCAATTGACCTGGACGACATTCGACACCGCCACTGGGCTCGTTGCAGTCGCGGTCAGCGTGTCGAGCCCGTCGCTCGTACCCGTGTAGGAGAACGACGCGAGCCCGTTGACGTCAGTCGCCGCGGTGAGGGTGCGGTTGTTGGCTCCCTGGACGTTGAGGGTGATCGTCTGGCCGGTTTCGGGCTGGCCGGTCTGGTCGACGGCCTGGGTTTCAATGGTCAGGGTGTTGCCGACGACCTGGTCCGGTTCGAGCCGTGGGCTGAGCGTGAGGCTGGTGGACGGCGGCAGCGGCGTGGCGGCTCCGCCCACCGCTGTCCACGGCTGCGACTCGTCGGTCCCTCCGCAGTTGTCCGGGTCGGTGCCGCCGTCGGTGAGGACCTTGCCGGTATCGGCGTATGCGGTCGTCTGGCCGTTGATGGTGACGTTGATCTGCGGGACGGCGGTCGCCGGGATACACGTGGGGACCGGCGGCACTCCGGGCAGCCCTGCCGGGGCGAAGGCCGTTCCCTCCCACTGGGAAGCGTTGGTGCTCAAGAGGTCGGTCGTGTCGAACAGGCCCTTGGTGGGGTTCCAGCTCGCGTCGACGAGACGCCCCGGGAACTCGGTCGCGACGACCACATCACCGGCGATCCCGGCGAACTGCGATGCGGGCACACCGCGCAGGGTCCCCGAGCCGTAGTCGACCCCGAAGAAGTTCTGGTTCGGGAGCACGAGGTGGATGGCCTCGGCCGAACCCACCCCGTTGCCGTCCATGTTCCCGCTCCCGACGCTCCAGGTCGTGTGGGCACCGGTGTTCGGGTCCACCGACTGGACGCAGCCGCAGTTCTCCGAGGCGACGAGGATCTGGCCGGCCCAAGGTCCGTACCTCGGGTCGTTCGGAACCGTCGTCGGCCCCTCGAGGTTGTCGCCGACGCCCGTCGCGAGCTCGGTGGCGACGCCCGCTGCTGTGACCTTCCACACGTCGCCGGCGTTGGTCGTGACGACCAGGTCACCGCCCGCCACGCAGTAGACGTCCTGGAAGACGCCGCCGCGAAGCAGCCCGCCTTCGCCGGGAAGGGTGACCCACGGGTTGGTAAGAACCGTGCCGTTGTCCGAGAGTCTCGCTATCACCCCGCTCGTGCCGGTTCCGAAGTAGAGGTCGCCGGGCTTGAAGCCGGCTTCGCAGGAGCTGGTGCGTATCGCCGACATGTACACCTCGTCGGTGAGCCCGCTCACGCTGCTGAACTGGGAGTAGTTGCCCGACGAGTCGACGAGATCGAAGTTGTTCGGCTGACCGCCGCCGTAGTTGACCGATACCACGACTTGGTTGGTCGGCTGGTAGTAGTCGATCCCGATCGGGGAGGGAAAGCCGGCGGCGATCTGGCTGAGGGTGACCGACCCGGCAACGGGCGCGCCGCCCGATCCGCCGGACTGCGAGCTGTCCGCTGTCTCCGCCGCGTCGGACGTGTCGAAGTTCGACTGGCCTACCTGCAGGCCGCGCTCGGTGAGGCTGATGATGTTCCCGGAGGGGTCGTAGTCGACCGGGCTGAGCCCGCCGGAGGAAGTGAAGATGTTGTGCGAGGCGTTGCCGTTGATGTCCGACGTCGTGAGGCCCATCGCGAGCCCGGTGGAGCTGAGGGTGTAGCCGCTCTCTCCCTGGTTCAGCGCCGCGCTGCTCACGATCGACGGCAGGAAGCCGAACCGGTCGTGGGTAGTGCCGGTCCCGTTCCCCCGGCATCCGCACTCCGCGAGCGCGACCAGCCCGCCACCGTTGTTCACGAAGGAGATCAGGCCGGCCGACCGCGCGTTCAGGATGTCGAGCTCGGACTGGCTCAGCCAGCCGCCGTAGTCGGACGCGACGACGATCACGTCGTAGTTGGAGAAGTCGACGGTGCGAAGATCGAGTGCTGTGCCCGACGAGCCGTCGTCGGCGACGTCGTAGCTGAACCCCGCCGCGGTGAGCCCGAGCCGCGGGTCCGACTCGTCGCCTCCTGGGTTGGTCACGTCGGTGACCAGCAGCATGCGGGGCGCGGCCTTCCCGTAGGTGACCCAGCTCACCGCCCGCTGCAGGATGTGCTGCGCGCCGGTGGCGTTGTTGCCGCCGGCGTAGGCGTGGTAGTCGGGGTCGTGACCGGTTATGTAGATCCCGCCCGTGCCGGTCTGCAGCCCTGAGGTGAGCTGTCCCGTCCCGGTGAGGATCGTCGTGCCGTGCGGCGGAACGACGACGTTGGTGAATCCCGGGTCGAAGTGAGTCGAGCCGACATCCACCGTCACGTGGTCCAGGGTCACCGGCGAGCCGGTGGGATTGTCGAGGCGCAGCGCGCCGCTGTCCCACGTGCCGTCGGCGCGCGGGCTTCCGACGAAGTTGACGCCGGTGGACCCCTGCCAGGGTGAGGGGAAGTTGGGACTCGTGCCGTCGCCGTACGCGTAGCCGAGCGACAGGTTCAGGCCCGAGGCGGTCCCAGTACCGACCTCCAGTGCGAGGGTCATAGGGTCGCCGCCGGCAGGACTGCCCGGTGCCGGCCGCTGCAGGTAGTCGAGTTCGAAGGGATAGGTGCCGGCCGACGGGAAGCTGACCGTGATGATGTCGGGCCCGAGGTTGGTGCCGTTGGTCTGGTTGTCCGCCGCGACGACGGCGTAGCCCTGGAAGGGAGTCGTGCCTGCCGCGGGGGCGTTGACATCCGGGTTGCCGGAGCTGCCCGAGGCGCCGTTGCCTATGCCGAGGATGTACCCGTCATTGCGGAACAGGGTGAAGACCTGGGTGCCCGCCTTGGTGACGTTGAAGCTTCCCCGCATCTCCGCGTCGAAAGACGCCATCGGGCCTACGCCGGCCTGGTAGCCGTTGCCCTCGGCCGCGCTGTAGGAGCTGAAGTCCCCGAGCAAGTCGGTGACGATGTCGGTGAACGGACGCGTGGTGGGGGTGATCCCCGAGGTGTCGTGGGGGATGGTGCCTGCTGGCGGGTTGAACTCGATGTCGGGGAAGGTCTGCCCGAACACCGGCGTGTCGGCGGGCTGCGCCGTGAACGCGGTCGTCGTGGAGGGCTCCTGGTAGAAGTTTCCGACTACCGGGCTGATCGAGACCGGGCTCACTGAACCTGAGACCGCCCAGGTGATCGTCGCCTGGTTCGAGATAACGGTGCCCGCGCCGACCGTGAAGGTGGCCGTCGCGCTGTCCGAGCCGACGTTGATACCCGTGTAGCTGAAGTGCGCGTTGCCGTTCTTGTCGGTGCCGGCGGTGCGGGTCGCGCCGTTGGCCCCGGTCACCGTGAGGCTCACGATCTGGTTGGCGAGCGGGTTGCCGTTGTTGTCGGTGAGCGTCGCCACGAGCGCCTGGGAGGTGTGCGGCGTGTCGGGCCCCGCCGCCGATGGTGAGAGGGTGAGGCGCGAGCCGTCGTAAGGCGACGGCAGCGTGCAACTGGGTGGTAGCCCGGTGACGGAGACGTTTCCGTTGCCCTTGACCGTCAGGTGGCCGGTCGCGATCTGGCTGTGGAGGCGGAAGACGCTCCCGTTCCCCAAGAGGGTGAGGGTCCCGGACCTCGCGTATATGCCGCCCGACACGTTGTCGACACCGTTGCCCGTGATGGTCAACGGGGAGACGTTCGCGGGATCCGAGTACACCGCGAGGGGGGTGCATGCCGGTACGGGGGCGCTCAGGCTCAGTGCTCCTTGGCCCGCGAGGTTGAGGATGGCGCCCTGCTGCCCGGAGGAGCACGGCGTCGGGTACGAGCCGCAGGCCAGGTAGATGGTCACGCCGCTCGCCGTAACGCTCGCTTGGCCGGAGGTGGCGAAGCTGTGCAGCACCACGTAGGTCCCGGGCTGCAGCGTCAGCTTGGACCGGCCGCTGAGGATGATGTCCTGGTACACGCCGGGTTGGATGGTCGCTGCGGTCGTGCCGCTCAGGACCTCTGACGGGACCGGGCTCGGTCTGGCCAGCGAGGGTTCGGTCACCGCGGCGAAGGGATCGGCAGCGGCCTGCACGCCGGTGGTCAGGTTCTGGATCGACCCCTTGCCCCCGTAGGACACCGTCCCGACGACGCCGACCTGTGGGGCGATGATGCTCCCGTTCGAGGTGATGGTCGCGGCGGGCTTCCCGTCGGAGTTCACCCGGACGCCTACGGTCGTCACGTCGAGGTTGCCTTTGCCGGTCACCGCCAGGGATGTGCCCGACGGCGAAAGCACGCACACGGAGCAGCTCGGCGCCGGTGGGGCGCCGGCGGCAGCCTTCGAGAGCGGAGGAGCGACCGCGGTCGCGAACGCTGCGAGCAGCGCGACCGAAACGGCTCCCACCCACACCCTCGATGAGATCCCGAGCACCTTCGGGCGTCGGCGGCTCGGCCCCAACGCCCCCCTGCCAGGAGCAACCCCTTGCACCGCCGCCCCCTTTCCGCGGCTAGGGCCAGAGTCTCTCTCCCTGACGGGAGGAACACAAGGGTCTTGTGACTTTCGGACAACATGGCTCGAAAGGCCCGTGGCTGGGTGGCGGCTGCCATTGCCAGTCGCCC
Organism: Acidimicrobiales bacterium; assembly: GCA_035533095.1. Classification (NCBI taxonomy): domain Bacteria; kingdom Bacillati; phylum Actinomycetota; class Acidimicrobiia; order Acidimicrobiales; species Acidimicrobiales bacterium. The sequence goes on from DATLUM010000092.1 coordinate 33,141, forward strand.
GGCCCGCCCGACAGGGCCGTCTTTTGCATCTCCGTCGGGTGCCGCCCCACGCGCACCAATACTGGTTGGCCCTCCTCTTTCCCAAAGGCTGGGCCTGGCGTAGAACCGGGCCGGGGATACACCCCCGGCCCGATCCACACAGCTATTCAGTCTGTAAAGGGGGCGGCTACCCCACGGCCATGCCGACAACCGGCTTGTTCAGCGGCCTGTTGCCCATGGAGCCCTGGTACGGGGCGTTGAAGTTGAAGATGCCGCCGTCGGAGGCAACCACCCAGTAGCCACCGGTGTAGCTGTCCACCGCCATGCCCACGACCGGAGCGTTGAGGTGCTTGCTGCCTTCCGAACCCTGGAAGTGCGCGCTCGGACCGAAGTTGAAGATGCCTCCGTCCTTGGCAACGAGGTAGTAGCCCTGCCCGTCGAGAGCGGCCGCGATGCCGACGATCGGCTGGTTGAGCGCCTTGTTGCCCATGGAGCCGTAGAACGGAGCGTCGAAGTTGAAGACGCCACCATCGGAGGCAACCAACCAGTAGCCACCGGTCGCGGGGTCGACTGCCATGCCAACGATCGGCTGGTTGAGCGGCTTGTTGCCCATGGAGCCATCGAACGTGGCGCCCGAGCCGAAGTTGAACACGCCCCCGTCGCTTGCGACGAGGTAGTAACTCTTCCCATCGGTCGCCATGGCCCCGCCGACGATCGGCTTGTTGAGCGGCTTCGAGGCCATAGAGCCGTTGAACGGCAATCCGCCGAGATTGAAGACTCCTCCATCAGAAGCGAACAGGTCGTAGCCGGGACCTGCCGGGGTTGCGGACGCCGCGCCGACGTCGACCGTGGTGCCGCCGGTCGAAGGAGCGAGGTCGTTGGATCCGTCCGGTACGAATGTGGCGCCGATCCCGTTCTGGCCCGCTGATCCGAATGTGGCGTCGCACGTCGCCTGACCGTTGGTCAACGGCTGGCTGGAGCAGCCTGGGATCACGTCGTTGCCGTAGTTCTCGCGGAACTCCACGGTGCCCGAGGGGGTTCCCGACGCCGAGGTGACCGTCGCGGTGAGCAGGTCGGCCTGGTTCACCTGGGGCGAGGCAGATGCGGCGCTAATGGTTGTCGTGGTCGGCTGCAGGACCTTCAGGGTGAGAGTCGTCGACGTCTCGCTGACGCCGTAGTCGACCTGCGAGGTGCCGTCGCACGACGGCAGCGACATCACGTCGCCGTTGCCGTAGGTGGCTCCCTGCGAGTCGCTGAACTTGCCGGTGAGGCTCCCGGCGGTGACGAGCGTGTAGCTCGTGCCCGGCGCGGGATCGGTGCAGTTGCTGGCGATGCTGTTGAGGACCAGCTGTGCGCCGCCGAGGTCGATCGCCCCAGTGGAGGTGAGCTGGGAGTAGTCAGTGCCGGCGCTCGGGCTTGCGACACTCCCGTCGAAGTCGAAGCTGAGCTGGCTGTTCGAGTCGAAGTTCGCCGAGGCAGTCGACAATGTCGTAGGTGCGCTCATGTTGTCGAGGTTCACGGAACCGCCCGTGACGCTCAGAGCACCTACCGAGCCATCCCCGCTGAGGGCGGCGTCGGTCAAGTTGAGCGGATTGCCGTTCGTGCCGTTGAGGTCGGTGCCACTCAGCTGGACGTAACCGTTGCTGCCGGCGTTCTGTCCCGTCTGGGTGCTGTCGCCACCGGTGATAGCGAAGGATGACGCCTGGACACTGTTCGCTGTGGATCCATCACCCAGATTGAGGCTGGCCGAGTTGCTGAGGGCCGTTGTGACAGCCGTGCCCGCTCCAGTGACGTTGCCGTCGAGCTCGAGACTCGAGCCGGGGAGCGACCAGGTCGAGCCGGTGCCGGTGAGGGTCAAATTGTTCGCTACAACAGCCGGGTAGTGGGTGGCGTTGGCGCCCGTTACGGTGATCCCGCCGGAAAGGACCAGGCCATTGCCGCTGATCTGGTACGAGGTCTGGGGGGAGGTCGCTATGTCGAGAGTCCCTACCGAGACGCCCGTCAGGTCATTCGACGACCAGTAGCAGTTCTCGACAGTGCTTCCGCTGGCTGCGAGCTCGCTGTCGCAGGATGAGAGGTCGGGGAAGCTCAGTGTGGTGATGATCGAGCCGTTCGACGGTGCTTGGTCGGGCGATGTCGACGACCAGTTCCCCGCGTCGCTCCAGCTGGGAGGCGCAGTGGAGCCTCCAGTCCATGTGGACGTGATCGGTATCGGGGTCGCGGACGCCGCTGGTGCTGCTGCCAACTCGTATCCCGCGAAGCCGCCCGAAGACAGCAAGGTAGCCACACCCGCGACAGAGCGCGCGAGTCTTGATCGTTTCATTTTGCCGGTTCTCCTCTTCTGGGCGTGGTCCCGCCAAGCCCTTTGTGTGTGGTCACCCTGCCACACCTCGTGGTGGCATCGGCCGGATATGGGCCTAGTTGTTGGGAATGTGGGTTCGGCAGATCCCATTCGAGGGAGTGTCCGGTCGTGAGTCGTTGAGGTGTCCGCCGGCCCCGCCTATCTTTCTTCGCAAGGCCAGCTGGGGGCGGCTCGAGCCGAAGGGGGCGTCAGTGTGGATGCAGCCATTGACAACGCGGTGAACGAAGCCGGCTTTCCATGACTCGCGACGCCGCGCGGCTCCGGCACCAAGGCGATCGTGAGCTCGGCCAGCGCGGCAAGTCCGCCGAGGCGACGGGTCACACGATACTGAATCTCCAACGACAGGCCGGCAACGGTGCCGTCACCGCTCTCCTCCGCCCCGCCCCGGGGCCCGCAGTGAACAAGACCGGCCGCCTCAGCTCCATCCTGCGCGAGGCGGCGGGAAGCACCCCGGCGCCGTCCGGGCCCGTGGTCTCGGGTGATCGCCGGGCAGAGTTCGAGGCCGACCAAGTCGCCAACCGGGCGGTCAGCGTCCTCGGCGGCCCGCTCGGCGGCCCCGTCGTCTCAGCGGGGCGGCTCAATCCCGACCTTCAACGGGCGATGGCGTTGGCCGAACCCGGGCTGAAAGGACTCGATCGAGTGTCCTTCCGGACAGATCCCGCGTCGGCTGGCGAGGCCGACCGTCTCGGGGCTCGTGCCTTCGCCCGGGAGACCGCCCTGTGGTGCACGCGAAAATGCGCGGCGTTCACAGCGCGCTCCGCAACCAAGGTGGCACGGAAACGTCGGGCGGGTTGCGCAAGAAGCTCGGCAAGCTGACCAACTGGGACCGGATCCTGAAGGGCGTCCAGGCTTACGAAGCCATGGGCAAGCCATCGTCATGCTCATGTCGCGGCTGGGATCCGAAATCGCGGACTTGAGGGCGGGACGTTGGTCGGGGACGCTCGGGCTGTCCGATCAGCAGGTGAAGGGCACCGGAAAACAGGACGAAGGCCAGAAAAACAAGGTGCAGGAGCTGCACTACGTCACCGAGAGCGGCGAGTTCTCCGGCTACTTCAAAGAGGACAAGGGCTTCAATCCCACGCCGGAGCACCACGAGAAGACGGCCGGAATCAACCAGACCGACCCGAACTACGGGGCTCGCTCCGTGGCCTCGTACCGTATCGACCAACTGTTCAACGCCGGGGTCACCGCTCGCGCCGAGTTCGCCGTGCACAACGGAATGCTCGGCACGGTCCTCGAGACCGCGAAGGGCGTCCCGATCTCAGAGGTCATCGCCAAGGGTTCCGCGGAGGCCAAAGAGCAGCCGGGGGCGAAGACCGTGGACTTCAAGGACCCGGTTCTGCAGCGGTCGCTCAACAAACTGCAGCTTCTCGACGTCATCTGCGGTCAACTCGACCGCCACCAGGGCAACTTCCGGATCAACACCGATCAGCAGGGAAAGGTCACCGGGGTTACCGGCATCGACCTCGACATGGCCTTCGGCAAGGAGCACAAGGACGTCGACGAGCTCAAGGTCAAGGCGATGAACTACGCGGGTATGCCCGAGGTCATCGACGCTGAGTTCGGCGAGACCATTCTCCGGGTGACCGAGGACGACATCCGCAACGCGCTGAAGGGACTGCTTCCCGCCGGCGAGATCGAGGCGACATGCACGCGCTTGCGGACGGTCCAGGACATCGTCGCCCAGCAGAAGAGCAAAGGCCAACTGGTCGACAAATGGGATGAGTCCACGATCAACCGCACTCGCGATTACGCGAAACGGTGGAACTACGACGGCGCGGGCAATTACATGGCGCAGGTCACCTCTTCGCAGGTGAAAGGTGCCCACTTCGCGATCAGGGAGACTCTCAACAAGTGGGCCAACAGCAACCCGCAGTTGCCTCGTTCTCCGTTCCGTGACGACATCCGGGCGCGCCTTGCCGACGAACCTCGTGAAATCCGGGCCGGGTTCGGCAAGGCCATGTTCGGTCTGCTCATACAGCAGGGCAGCAACCTCGTGGAGGGGAAGATCACTGACGGGACGATCCCTTGGCAGAAGGGCGTCGAGTTCGCCTACGAGTTGATGAACGAGACGCTTGCCGACGACAGCGTCTTCGCTCGGGCGATCGTTGCATGCCAGGAAGCCTCGGGCGTCGATATGGACACCCTCAGCGGCGCTATTGGGACGGTGCTCGGACCGCGACTCACCGAGATATACCCGGGCGTCCTCATGCGGTATGCCGTGAGGGTCCTCGACATGTCCGGCGTCTAGGAGGAGCGCGGACTGGCGACCTCGTCGTGGACTTCGCCAGCCATCCCACCACCGAGAAGTGCTCGCCGTCACGGGGTCCGTGCGCGCAGCCAGCCACACCCTGCCGAAACTCTGAGGGTCTTGCCGAACCGCCTGCAGCGGGCTAGACCTTCCATCGCCGCAACGCGCGGCGAAGATCAACCACGGTGGGGAGATGTTCATGCCGTTCGCGGTCAAGTTCGAGGTGACCCTGCCAGAGAGCACGCCGGAAGAGGCTCAGAAGATGCTCGACGAGGGGATCGTTCCCAGAGCCAAGGCGCAGCCCGGCTTCATGAACGGCGTTTGGATGCGCAAGGTGTCCTCATCCAGAGAAGGTGTCGGGGTCGTCGTGTTCGGGTCTGAGCAGCAAGCCAGGGACGCCTCCGAGGCGCTGCGGCCACCGCCCGGCGGTCCCGATGTTCGAGGCGTGGACATCTACGAGGTCGGCGCCATCGCATAGGGCGGACAGACGCTGAGACTCCCAGCCATTATTCCTTGATGATGTCAAGGGTTATGGTAGGATGGTCTGGCGTACGAAGGGCACCCTGATGGACAAATGGACTTGCACTGTGGAAGCGGTAAATGACACCTACACGGGCGATGTCGAGGACTTGTCCGAGAGGGTTCTCGATCGGCTCGCCAATCATCAGGCGTCGGTCGTCTTCGGCGACCGACGCATTGTGGCCAGGTTCGCGGTCACCGCACGCCTAGTTCTACAGGCAACCGAGACAGCCCGAAAGGCGTGGAACAAGGCTCTAGATGACGAGTTGGCGTGGTCCATCGTGTCATTGTCGGCGCGGCGCGCTGATCAGCCCGATGACCTCCCGGGGCTACCAGATCTGCTTGGCGTAGCGGAAGTGGCGAAACGGTTGGACGTCTCCAAGCAGCGCGCGGCGGAACTGGCCCGCACCCATCGACTGTTCCCAGCACCGCTAGCGGAGTTGGCGTCCGGGCCGGTGTGGACCGCGTGGCAGATCGGTTCATTCGAACGATCTTGGACTCGTAAACCGGGCAGACCTCCTGGGTGGACCGCCCTAGGGAGTGAATCTCAACCGATGGATTGATCGGCCCAGATCGCCGGCAAGACCCGCTTTGTTCGTTGCCGGGGTGATCGAGACCGACTCCCGCTATGTCCGCCCAGCAGGCTGGTTGGGCGACCGAGGTGGTACCCCTGTGCGTAGTGGGCGCCGAGGCGGCTTAGGACCTCGAGTTCGTCTTCGGTTTCTACTCCCTCGGCGATGATCTGTGCGCCGGTGTCGGACGCGAAACTGAGTAGCGACGCTGCCAGGGCTCGGCGGACCGGGTCGACGTCGATCCCGCTGACGAGTTCGCGGTCGAGCTTGATGAAGTCCGGGGCGAGCTTGAGGATGTGGGCCAGGCTTGAATAGCCCGATCCGGTGTCATCGATGGCGAGACGGGCTCCTTTGTACCGCAGGTCTTGCAGGATGGCGATCAGTCCGGGGTAGTCATCGACACTGGCGTGTTCGGTGAGCTCGAGAATGAGACGTTCATACGGCGCCTGGTTGAGGACCTCTTTGAACCGCGCGCTGGCGACGACCCTGGGATCAACATTTATCGTGAGGGCGACCCCGGCGGGCAGCCTCGGTAACTGGACCAGCGCCCGCGTGATCGCCAAGAGTTCGAGCTCGACGCCAAGGTCGACCTGGTGGGCCTCGGCGAACCATAGGTCAGGCGGACGATAGGGCGAGACGTCGAAGCGGGCCAGCGCCTCGACAGCAGCCACTTTGCGGGAGGCGACGTCGACGATGGGCTGGAACACCACCGACAGAGCTCGTGGATCGTCGAGGACCGCCCGAATCCGCTCCCCCGAGTCGATCCGGGTGACACTGTCGGGATTCAGAATGTTCATTACATACCGGCTGGCGGTGTCCGCCGGGTCCCTGTGTTGGCTGAGTTCAAGCAGCTGTCTGCTCGCTCTGGACAGCTCACACGCCGAGCCGATCGCGACGCTCAAGAAATCGCCCAGCTGGGTCAGGGTGGCCGCGTCGCCGTCGGAGAAAGCGCCAGCCCGTCTGGCGTTGACCGCGAGCACCCCGAGAGTCTCACCTGTGCGCAACAACGGCACACACAGCAAAGACGCGACCGACAATCGACGACACGCGTCCGCGTCGACCCGCGGATCGGCAGCGGTGTCATCAGAACGCTGAACCATCCCGCGGCGCACCGCCAGCCCGGTCAAGCTCGAGTCAAGCCCGACCCGCGTACCCAGATGCGAGATCTGATGGCCGGCGCCGCAGACGTAGGTAACGCCGTCATCATCGACCAGACCAACCATCACGCCATCGGCAGCCTCGATCAACTCCAAGGTTCGGTCGGTGACCCGCTGCATCAACACCAGCGGATCCAACGCCTCTCCCACGGAGTCGATCAATGACGCCGGCATCGTCCTACAGGTCTGCCGGCGGCCCGGTGCGCAAACGCAGCCCGGATCCGATATTCAGCGCCCAAGAGACAAACCACGCCGGTATATCGACCACGCGACATGGCGACTTGAGAACGGCGTCACGACGGCGACCGCCGAAGAACCTATTCGCTCAAAGAGAGCCCCGCCCAGGACAGTTGGAGCGTGACCTTCGCCCCGTAGGCCCGATCGGCGTTCCCAAATCGCTCCGTTGACCTGGGCGCGTCGTCGTTGTGCGTGGCCGCGACTTGGCTTCAGGCGGCGGTGAGCTGGGCGACGATGGCGCCGCTGTCGATCCACACCTGCTCGCGGCTGATCAATCCGTCGCCGAAGCCGAAGACGTGGAGGATGCGGAAACTGACTCGACGTCCGTTGCCGGGGATGCCGAGCATCTCCCCGATGACCGCGCCCGTCATGTTCTGCTCGAGGATCATTGTGTCGCCGTCGAAGAACCTGTTCAGCGGTTCCTCTCCCTCGGTGCGGAAGTTGGCGGTCAGGAACCGGTAGAACTCCCGGGCCGCGTCCTTGCCGGTACGGGGAGAGCCCGGAAACCCCACCGCGTCGTGGACGACGTCGTCGGTGTACACCGCAACCGCTCCCTCGACGTCTCCGGCCCCCTCTGCCTTCAGGTGCTGCTCGACCAAGGCGATCATCTCGTGCTGGTCCATCATTCTCCCCTTCCGGTTGGTGCAAGCCTCTGGCGTTGCGTCACTGCTATTATTGTGAGATGGCTCTCTCACGTCAAGAGGCGTCTCGTATAAATAGCGGGCGGGCGAATCAGAAGGCCCGAACGCGGACCGCGCTGCTCACGGCGGCAGCCGAGCTGGTCCGAGAGGGCAGGCCGCCGTCCATACCCGAAGCCGCCGACCGTGCGCTGGTCTCGGTCGCCACCGCGTACCGCTACTTCTCCTCGGCAGAGGAGCTGTGGTGGGAAGCGTCGAACTCGGCCTTCGGCGACCAGGGGACCGTGGCGCAAGCCGAGCGGAGAATCGAAGCGGCGGGCGGCGACCCACAGGCGCGCCTCGAAGCACTCATCCGCAGCATCGGCTTCCAGATCCTCGACGACCAGGTGCCCTACCGGCGGATAGCCAAGAGCGCCCTGGAACAATGGTTCCGCCAGGCCGATGCTCCCGACAGCCAGCGGGTGCCGATCCGCCAAGGAAGGCGCAACGAGCAGATCAGAAAGGTCATCGCCCCCCTACACGGCCGACTTTCCAAGAAAGACATCGACCGCATCGCCCACGCTCTGGGGCTCCTCATCGGCTCTGAAGCCATGATCTCCCTCACCGACGCCGTCGGGCTCGAGGTGCCCGCAGCCAAGAGGACCCTCCTGGACGCCGGTCGATGGCTCCTCGCAGGAGCACTCGCCGAGCTCGCCGAGCTCGCCGACGAACAGAGCTAGCGAGGTTCCCTCTACAGGGCTGCCGGTTGTCGTCCTTGCCTCGAGTCCTGCGATGGCCGCGGCGGTCGTCAAGCGGAATGGTTTTCCGGGGACGCGGGCTGTCTCCAAAGTGGGAGGAACAGCACCAGGGCGACCGCTTGGATGACGACGGTGAAGGTGATAGCCGCGTCGCTGGAAATGTCGTAGAGGGCACCGATGATGGCGGCGCCGGCTAGCCAGGCGAGGCCGTAGACCGCGGTGAAGGTTCCGTATCCGACGCCGCGCCGCGCTCGTGGTACCAGGTCGGCGACGGCCGCCCTCATGGTTGACTCGTGTACGCCCATGACCGCACCCCACAGCGCCGCGCCAGCCCATACCAGGAGGACCGACGTGGAGAACGACAGGAACGGGATGACCGCACCGAGCAGGGGCAGCAGGACCAGGCCCCGTAGACCCATCCGGTCATAGACCTTCCCAGAGGCGAGCGCGGCTAGGGCGGCTGCGCCCATGGCTACCGCGTAGAGCACCGGGATGGTGGCGGTGGAGACAACATGGCGATGCGCCAAGTGGTAGGCGAGGACGGCGAAGGTGGCGAAGCCGGCCAACGTGGCGGCACTGAAGGCCGCGTACTGCCAGTAACGCCGGGAGAAGCCCCGCAGTGCCACAGGGCGGGTCTGGGTGACCTGGACCGTGGGGTCGTAGGCGGCTGGGCGCGGTACCTGTCGGCGGAGGTATCCGAGGACGAGCATCGCCGCTACGCCGGGGATGGCGAGGAGCGCGAACGCCGCTCGGTATCCGTGGTGGGTGGCCAGCACAGCGGCCACCACGAGGGGGCCGATCAGCGCTCCGGACTGGTCGAGGGACTCGTGGACGGCGAAAGCGTGACCCCGGCCCATATCGACGCTGGCCTCGGCCAGCATCGTGTCTCGGGCGGGGGTTCGTACCGCCTTGCCGAAACGCTCCGCGATGATCAACAGGCACGCCAGGCCGAGGGGTCCGCCGACTCCGAGGAGTGGTACGGACACGATCGTGATGGCGTAACCGGTGATCGATATGGCCCAGTGTCGCCCCGTGCGGTCTGACCAGCGCCCGGTCGCCATACGGAACACCAGCGCCACCGCTTCGCCGAAGCCGGTGACCAGCCCGACTACGGCAGCCGAAGCGCCGAAGGTGGCCAGGTAGGGGCCGACGATGCTGCGGGCGCCCTCATAGACGAAATCAGCCAGCCCGCTGACCACGCCGAAGACCAGCACGAACCGCAACGGCGACATTCGGTTCGGCTCCATTGGGCGGCTATCGCCCGGCCGGGAATGCGGGTTCACCTGATTCGTCGGGCAACTACCACCTCGGATGGGACCCCATAGCGGACGATCACCTCGGCGTGATCAAGGTGCCACTCGGGTCCAGTGATCAGACCGCGTAGCTCGATCGGTCGGCAGCCACCGACCATAGCGGGCCATCGAGTTGCGACTGCATTCCAGCCAGCGGCGATGATCCGACTCGCGGGTGTCGTGCCGTGGGTCAGCGAAACCAGGGCAAGCAGTCCGCCCGGGGCGAGGAGCCGGACTGCCTCGCCCATCAGAGCATGAGCGTCGTCGGAAGAGAGGAGGTCGAAGACGTATGCCGCGAGGAAACGGTCGAAGGCTGCGTCCTCTCCGGGCAGCTCAACAGCTGGAGGCTTCAGCAACTCGATCTTTGCTCGTTCGGACCACCGGGCGAGCCGTGCCGTGGCCAGCCCGACCATGGTCGGGCTGACGTCAACCCCGAGGTACCTGGCTGACGGTGGTAGCACCGAGGTCAACAGCTTGGAGGCCAACCGACCGGTTCCACAGCCAAGCTCGAACACGGACACGCTTCGCTCGAGGTCCGCGAGTTCCACGAGCCGTTGGACGGCGGCGTCTTCATAGACGCGTTGTGTGTCCTGGAACCGACCGAAGCGATCGTAGAAGCGCCGAGACCCTGCAGCATCCAGCGGCATGATTGCACTGTACGCGTAGCCCCTCGTAGACGAGCCTGCCAACGTGGCCAAGGTCGGGAAGACCCTGCAGATCGCGCCATCAAGGGGCGTGTAGACGTACCGCCTGCTCCCGGAACTCGTTGTCGAAGGCTTGCGTCATGCGCTCGACGCTGGCAGAAGAGAGTGCGAGGGCGTTTTCAACTGGTTGGTATCAACCGCTTCTCAGCGCATCAGGAACGAACTGCTGGGCGCGGCTCTCGACCGCTGGGAGGACGAAGAAGAACCCTTCAGCGACAAGGAACTCGACGCCGCCGCCGCCCGCGGGACGTCCCGCCGGCGAGGCGCCGCTAGAGAGCGGTTCTTGACGCTGGTGCACTGGTGGCCGTTGACAGGCGGGACCGCAGGGTCGGCGCAACGCCACGATCATCCGAGTGTGAGGCATCCGGACCGGGCTCCGACGTCCCGGGCATCCCGGTAGCGTGAAGCTCGTCCAGGAGTGTCATCCATGCAGTTCAGCGCATCTATCCTCGCCGCTCTGGGAGCGGCCGTCGCCTTCGCTTTCGCCGCTGTCCTCCAGCAGGAATCCTCCCAGGCGGCGCCCGAGGACAAGTCGCTGTCGGTCGGTCTTCTCACCGACCTTTTCCGCCGCCCGAAATGGCTCGCCGGAGGGGCCTTCCTGCTGACGGGTTTCGGGCTGCAGGCACTCGCCTTGGCGTATGGCCCGGTGGCGCTGGTCCAGCCGATCGTGGTCACCGAACTTGCTTTCGCCATCCCCTTCGGCATCGTTCGCCGCCACCGCCGGGCGGGCCGGCGAGAGTGGATCGGTATCGCCTGCATCATGACCGGAGTCTCGCTGTTCCTGCTCATCGCCTCTCCGACCAAAGGGATCGACGAGCCCTCCGGCGTCGCGTGGGTCACGTCTTTGGTACCGGTGGGTGTCATCGCCGCGGGCGCCTTGGTGCTGGGCCGCAGCTACAAGGGGCCCAGGCGCGCGATGTTCCTCGGCGCGACGGCCGGCTTGTCATTCGGTGTGCTCTCGGTGCTCACCAAGTCGATCACCCACCTTCTCAGCCGCGACGTCGCACTGGCGTTCGTCACCTGGCAGGTCTACGCGGCGATCGGCGTAGGAATGGCCGCCCTCATCGTTTCCCAGAGCGCGTACCAGGCGGGTCCCCTCGCCTACTCGATGCCGATGGTCGGGCTGCTCGAGCCGGTCGTCGCCGTCGTCATCGGGGACACGGTTCTCGGCGAGCAGGTACACCTCTCCGGCGCCACGGTGGTGCTCGAGCTGATCGCCGCCGGGGTCGCGTGCGTGGGGATCACGCTGTTGACCACATCGCAAACCGTGCTCAGCATCTACGAGGAACGCCACCCTCACGGGGATCACCCGACCCATGCCGGCGGGGTCGCGTGACCCGGACCGACCCGCCGATTGGCCTGACCGGCGCTCAGAACAACGTCGGGGCTACCAGCGGTGAGGGAGGCTGCCGTACAGCTCGGACCAGACGTTGTCGCGGTGCGTGGACAGCCATCCGGCCAGGTTCGGCGAGGTCTCCCGGTCGCCCCAGGAGGTCGGGTCGTACCAGTGGCTGCCTCCCTCGGTCTCGATCTCGTCTTTTTCACCGGCCTGGAGCAGCTCTCGGTTGGCGACGAAGAAGTCCTCGACGTCATCGGTCATCTTGGGCTTCATGTCGTTGACCAACCGGTACATGTAGTCGAAGACGGGCTGGCCGCCGAGGAAGTTTCCGAGGTTCTCCTTCGGGATCTTGGGCACCTCGCCTTTGGAGGGGGCCAGCTGCCAGTCGGCCCAGGCCAGCTGGCGGTTCTCCTCGTCGGCGTAGCGGGCCAGGACCTTGATGCCCTTCAGGCATGCGTCGGTCATGGGCATGTAGTACTTGCTCCAGAGGTCGCCGAGCAGAGGCACGGCTTTCACGAAGCTCATGCCGACGCTTATGGCGTCCATGGCGGTACCGAACTCGTCGACGGTGCGGTCGATGGAGCCGGCTCGCTCCTGGCCGATGGCTGAGATGTCGGCGATCACCCGCGCCGCTCCCAGAACTTGGTTTACGTGTTCCAGTCCCTCCGCGAGGCTGTTCTTGCCCTGGAGGAGTTCGCCGATCTCTTCAGGCGCCTTCCACGCCTCCTCGCTTTCACCGCCGCTGAAGAGCTGGACGACACCACGGACCCGGTTGGCCCACTGCACGACCTTGGTGGCCTTCTCCGAGTACTGCTTGATACCTTCCAGCGCTTCTTTGACCGATTCGACTCCCTCGGCGTCGCCGACCCGGAACCGGTCGTGCAGTTCCTCGGCCATCTGGTCCTCGTCGCCTTCGGTCGACTTGGCCTTGATCGGTTCGATGGCTTCGAGGACCTTGTTGGCGATCTTCTCGCCCTGCTCCTTGTAGGACGCTTCGGCGAGGGAACCCATGACTATCAGGTCGGTGAGATCTTGGTCGCTGATCGGCTGGTCGGGACCGGACCCCCGCACCTTGGCTACTTCGGGCGACAGCGATCGAATCACGCTGTCGCAGGCGGCCTGCACCTCGGGGAACCCGGTGAACGACCTCAGGTTCCGGAACCGGTCAATGATCTGCTCCAAGCCAAGTGCGGCTTCCTCGTTGACGGTTGCCGAGCCAAAGCCGAACGGCATGTTCCACACCCGGGCAGTCGGGCTGGTATCGGTGGGCAGCTGCGGTTGGCGCTGTAGCGGTACCGACCGCGCCGCGGCGGCGGGAGCCATCAATCGGGAGGTCGCCCCGTTGCCGGCCGAGCGTTGCAGGCCGATCATCAGCTGCGGGCTCAGCGGCCCCGGCCGGGGCCCTTCGGCCGCGGTACGGGCCGGGCCGTTTTGAGAAGGGCGGGTCTGATCTGGTTCAGCCCTCTCCTTGATCGACAACGAGCTTCCCGCTCCTCCCTCGAGTGTCGGCGTACCAGGATCGCGCACGCCGCTCGCACCTGTAAATGGCAAGATCTTTGGAGGAACCGGCTCACCTTGTGCGCCGGTGCATCGAATGGGCGAAGGAACAAGTTGTACGTGTAGGTGATCCCGGCGGCCATCCCCTTGACGGCGCTGAGAACCGACATCGCCGAGCCCGGTCCGCCTGGCCCGAACGGGTCGGAGGTAAACCAACCCCGGTCTCCGAACGCCGCGGTCGCGACAGGCATGGCCAGCAGGAACACGACCAGGGCCCGCGGTAGCCGCCATATCCGCCGTCGCCGGATGCTTCGCCCTTACGCGAGGAAATAGGCCGAACCTTGCGTAACGCGGATCTCGATCACTCTGTCGCGTTCGAGGCGAGCGGCGCCCGGCGGCCGATCCCGGAAACGCCTGCTCCAACCCGCCTGACGAGTTCCTCAAGGACGTGTCGAGCGTCCGCGACGGGAGAAGGTGAAAGAACAATGAGCAACAATTCAGTCAATGGGGGGGTCCCCGATTCGACGCGAATGATTCGGAGCTCCGCCGGCTCCCACTTAGCAGGCGACGACGGGTTAGCCCACTGCACGGCCACTGAGGCGACGGTGCTCGAGATCGGATTAAGCCGACCCGTGATCGAGACCAGCGGGACGCCCTTGTGTGCGGCGAGCTCGTTGGCGCCCGAGAGTCGGGGAGCCCCGCTGTCACCCATCCCCCGCTCGGCGAAGCCCTCGAGGACATGGCACACGTCATCGAACGTGGCCGTCAGATACTCGCTAGCGAACATGGCGATCACCACCTGAGCAGTGACACTGGCTCCATAGTCAACAGTCAGCATTGATCAGATCATGCTCAGACCTGGTGTGACTAGGTGCGAACGACTCTTTGGTTGAAGCCGTAAAGCCGCCGGCCAGGATCTGCACCGGCCGGCCGGCCGGGGCAACAACAGACTATATAACTGAGGTATGTCCAAGATCATGGTGTCGCTCCCCGAGGACCTGGTCCGACGCCTCGACCAAGAGGCGCGCAAGCGTGCAACGAGCCGAAGCGCCCTGATCGCCGTCGCAGCCCGGCGCGAGCTCGCCCGCCGCGACCCTGAGGCAGTCGCAGCCGCGATAGCACGCTCAGAAGAACGCTTCCGGGCGGCCGGCGCCTTCGAGGCGGCCGAACTGGTACGCGGGGACCGCGACAGCCGCCGTTGACGATACTGCTGGTCGACACCTCGGTCCTCATCAAGTGGTTCCACAGCGAGGGAGAGACATCGCTCGCGGAGGCTCGGGCAATTCGCGACGCCAATGAACGCGGCGACCTCGATGCACGTGTAATCGACCTGGCGGTGTACGAGATGGGGAACCTGCTTCTCCGATCGCTTCACTGGTCCGCTGCCGATGTCGCCGACCAGCTCGATGACCTCATCGCCATATGCGGTACTCCGCTAGTGATGGAGCCGGGGTGGCTGCACGAGGCGGCGTCGCTCGGATCGAGGCACGAGTTGACGTTTTACGATGCGGCCTGGGCGGCCGCGGCACGAGGTCTCGGTGTCTCCCTGGTCAGCTCGGACCCGCAACTTCTGACCGCACGCCTCGCAGAATCACCCGCCGCTGCCGCCAAGCGCCTCCGCTTGCGGCTCGCCTAGATCGCGGTTGACCTTCTAATAGCGTTGTAGCCCTGGTGTGGCGGCCTGGTGTGGCGGCCTGGTGTGGCGGCCTGGAACCGGCCGGCAAGGCAAGCAGCCATCCGTATAGTGGACCGGTGAACGAGTTCTTGAGCGACATCAAAACCCTCCGGGCGCGCGCCCGCCAGCAGATCGAGGAGGGACCGATCACCGCGGCCTACGGCGCGGACCGCGAGCGAGTGATCAGCGTGCTCAACGAGGCGCTCGCCACCGAGCTCGTGTGCGTACTCCGCTACAAGCGGCACTACTTCATGGCGCAGGGAATCAACGCGTCGAATGCCGCAACGGAGTTCTTGCAGCACGCTACCGACGAGCAGGGCCACGCGGATCGCATCGCAACCCGCATCGTGCAGCTGCAGGGCGAACCGAATTTCGATCCGGACGGCCTCGCCAGCCGAAGCCACGCCGAGTACGTCGCGGGCAGCGATCTCGTCGACATGATCAAAGAGGACCTCGTCGCCGAGCGGATCGCGATTGACTCCTACAACGAGATCATCCGCTGGCTGGCCGACAAGGACGTCACCACCCGGCGGCTCATCGAGGACATCCTCGCCGTCGAAGAAGAGCACGCCGACGACCTCTTGACGTTGCTGCAGTCCCAGTAGGTCGCGGTTCCAGCACTGACCCTTGGGCTTCGGCTCTAGCGGCCGAGTACGAGAGGTCGCGTCGCTGGTTCAAGCCCGGGGGATGGTGGGTCGTAGACTTACAAGAGTCTAACACTCATGTTAGAGCCTTGGCTGTCTAGCTCCCCGATGGCGTGGCCCTCCTACGTGGGTCCGTCGCCGGCGAAGTACCGGCGCAGGTAGTCCGCGAAACCGGGGACGGCGAATTCGACGACGTTGTACGCGGGGGCGTAAACGATGCCTTTGGCGATGAGGCGATCCCTTATCGGCGACGCCTGCTTAGGCGTCCGTCCCAGCCGGCGGGCCACGTCCCCGGAGGGGATCCGGCTGTCGCCGATCTCGGCCATTGCCCGCAGATACCCCTGCTCGCCGGCGGACGCCTTCTCCAGACGGATCCGGTAGAGCCCCTCGTCGAGGCGCCGGCGTGCCGGTGGCAGGGCCCGGCGCACCGCTGACGCGTCGATGATCGTCCCGGGGCGGTCGGAGGGAGCATCTGCAGCCCACCAGGTCTCCTCGGCGAAAAGCTGGACGAAATACGGGTAGGACTGGGCGGCCTCGCGCAGCAAAGCGAGCGCCCCTTCGCTGTAGTCGACGTCGAACTCCCTCGCCGGGCCGCGGATGGCCTCGTCGACGTCCGCGTCGGACAACCAGTCCACCCGGTCGTAGTAGAGGCGCTCCGAATAGGTACCTGACGCGGCCAGGTGCCCCGGCAGGTCCGGCAGGCCAGCGCCGACGAAGGCGACGGGAAGGCCCTCCACCGCCTGGGCCGCGTGCAGGAGAGCGGAGAGGTCCCGGCGGTCGATGAGCTGCATCTCGTCGAAGAGGAACACCGCGCCGACGCCGGCTTCGGCCGCCGCCTCGCCGAGGCGCACGAACAGGGCGTCGAGGGCGTCTTCGGGCAGTGTGCGATCGGCTCGGGGCTGCAGACCCAGATTCACGGTCACCTCTCCTATCGAGGCGGCGACCGAAGCCGAGCCGACCAGCTCCTTGAGCCAGTCGAGCGTCTTGGCGACCCTTCCCCGTCCGAGCACGGCCTGGCCCTGCACCAAGATGCTCGCCACCGATGCACCTATACCGGCACCCTTGCGTGCCTCGTGGTACCCGGCCAGCCATCCCTGGTCGCGGAAGTGGTCGAGTGCCGTCTGCAGGAGGACGGTCTTGCCCATCCCGCGCAACCCGGTCCACACGATGTTCTCCGCGCCCCGCCGCCCCTGGAACTGGCCGATGAGCCGGTCGATCATGGCCAGCTGGCGGCCCCGACCTGCCAGAACTCCTGGGCGAGTGCCGGCGCCGGCGCAGTAGGGGTTGACGACGGTACTTACCAAGACTCCGAAGAGTCTAGCATCAACCATAGACTCATGAACCCCACACCCCGGCGGTCCGATATGGATCTACCCTGCTGATGAAACGCCCGTATACATCTGAATAGAACGCTTGCCATATAGCCCGATGGTGTGCTGCGGATGGCATGCCGTTTCGCATGGGTGGCACGATCGGAAGGTGCTCGACCGGGAGAGCCCCTGGGTGCGACGGCTCTTCAAGGCCCCGATACGCCTGTATCACTGGCGCCTCGGCTCCCTGCTCGGGCACCGGTTCGTTCTGCTCGAGCATCGTGGGCGACGCAGCGGCACCAGATATGAGACTGCGCTCGAGGTCGTCAAGTGGGATCCCGAGGGGGAAGTTGTCGTGGTGTCGGGTTGGGGCCCAGCCGCTGACTGGTACCGCAACGTCACTGCTGGAGGCGACGTCCGGATAACTGTCGGCAGCCGAAGCTTCTCCGCAACCCACCGGGTGCTGCCCCACGACGAGGCGGCCGAGGTACTGGCCGACTACGAGCACCGCAACCGCTATGTCCGCCCCGTCATCAACCGGATGCTCGGCTATCTGGCCGGATGGCACTACGACGGCTCCGTGGAGGCCCGACGCCGCTTGGTCGAACAGCTACCGATGGTCGCTTTCCGCCCCACCGTGCCATGACGATCTCCGGGGACTGCCTCGAAGACGGGCCCTTGTCCGGCCGGCGCGGGCGGTTCCGGGCAAACCGGGTCTCGCACCGATAGCGCCGTCTTTTGCATCTCCGTCGGGTGCCTACCCAGGTGCACCACCCCACCGTGAACCCGAAACAGAGAGGCAGGTGGGCTCCTCGCCCCCGTCGGGTACGTTCTGTTCGATGCGAAGTCACCGGCTCGTGCGTGCGGCCGCCGCCGTGGCCGTGGCGCTGACAGCCGGAGCGTGTGGGGCAGCGCAGGGACCACCGGCAACACCGCCCAGCGCTGTGCCGCCCACAATCAAGGCCTCCTACATGAGGCAGTTCAAGGCCGATGTGATCACCGACAGCGCTGGCTTCGCTCTTTATGTCTTCCAGCCCGACCATGGCCAGCGGGTGACCTGCAAGAACTCCTGCGCGGTGATATGGCCGCCCGTCTTCATGTCTCCCAACCAGCGCGCCGCGGCCGGCCCAGGTGTCCAGCCTTCCCTGCTCGGGAGCGACCTCTATTCGAGCGGCAGATCCGTAGTCACCTATAACGGCTGGCCGCTCTACACCTACGTGAGTGACACCACGGCGGGCGTCGCGGCCGGCCAGGGCCTCAATCTCAACGGCGGCTACTGGTACGTAATTCGACCCGACGGCACAGTCATCGTGCCTCCTGGAGACCCGCCCGCAACCTGAACCAAATACGACTACCCAGCACGGCTGGGATGACCACGCGCCGAGGACGTCGACGAGTTCACTACCCGTCCTGGTATCTAATCTGATACCGCTGTGGTAATGTAGCTGGAATGGACGCTGCCAGCACGCTCCGTCGAGCTCGGCTGAACGCCCGGCTGTCTCTACGGGCTCTCGCCGAGCGCGCCGACACTTCACATGCGACCCTGGCCGCCTACGAGGCCGGGCGAACGATTCCACGCGTCGACACCCTCGACCGCATCCTGCGAGCCGCAGGCTACGCCTCGGACATCACCATCTCGGGTCGACCCGATGCGACCGACGCTGAGCGCTACGCCAAGGGTCGAGAGCTCCTCCAGGTCCTCGATCTTGCCGCCCAGTTCCCCGCTCGCCACGATCCCGTGATCACTTTCCCCCGGTTCCCGACCGATACCCGCGCATGAGCCTCGACCCGACGGGCCTTCCGTACAAGATGATGGCCATCCACGAGAGCCTGGCTGCCGCTCAGATCAGCCACGCCTTTGGTGGCGCGCTCGCCTTGGCCTGGTGCACACAACAGGCGCGGGGCACGATCGACCTCGACATCAACGTGTTCGTCAGTCCCGAGCGCACCGCCTCGGCCCTCGCGGCCCTTCCACCCGAGATTGTCGCGACGGAGGATGACCGCGCCCTCCTCGAACGAGACGGGCAGGCACGGCTGTGGTGGGAGAACACTCCAGTCGACGTCTTCCTCAACACGACCGAGTTCCACGAACAGGTCGCAACTCGGGTCCACCTGGAGCCGTTCGTCGGCGAGCAGCTGCCGTTCCTTGCCTGTCATGACCTCGCCGTCTTCAAGGCGTTCTTCAACCGCACCAGAGACTGGGCCGACCTCGAAGCCATGGTGGCGGCCGGGTCGCTCGAGGTGTCCGCTGTCGCTGGAGTGCTCGCGGGCTTCCTGAGAGCCGACGACGACCGCGTCGAGCACCTGCTGTCGCTCGCTCGATGATCGCCGAGCCCTTCGACGCCGCCATTAGGTACCGCATCATTGTGGAGGCGTACTCTTGGGACCGGCCGAAGCTGAGGGTCGTCTCACGGAATAGCGCTGATCAGTACCGTCGTTGAACCGGTCATGAGCGTCGGCCACACCATCAACATCGTCCCGAGCAAGGCCCACGTCGAGGTCCGCTTGGATGGCAACCTGCTCGCTTCCACCGACCGCGCCATGCGCCTGGAAGAAACCGGTCTCCCGCCCCGGTACTACCTCCCGCGCGACGACGTGCGTATGGACCTGCTCCGCAGTACGTCATTCCATACCACCTGCCCGTTCAAAGGCGAGGCCTCCTACTTCTCTGTGGAGATCGACGGACGAACCCACGACGGCATCGTGTGGAGTTACGAGACACCGAAGCCCGAGGCCTCTGATATCGGCGGGATGCTGTCCTTCTATCCAGACCGGACTGAAATCACTCTTGATGGCGAATTGCTAAATGCCTGAGTGACTGCCGGGGCGGCTCAGTTTCTCCCGAGGACGTCGACGAGTTCGCCTTGCGGGCCGAGCAGGGTTTGACGCCATTCAGCGATGAGTGCCGTGGTATCCCGGTCGGTCGGGTGGAACCCGCGTCGGGGTCACGCAACAACGAGAGTTGCCCCGCCCGGACTCGGTGGGCGGGCGGTATCGGGACTGAGCCGGCGCGCCACCGCCGCGACGATTTCGTCACGATCACTCGGCCAGGGTCCGCGACCTCACGGGACAGCGCTTCAGGGAAATCCACTCACCCACCGCGCCAGTGAACCGATCAGATCTTGATGGCTGCCACGACGGCGCCCATCATGGCGGCGAACAACACAGCCATGACGCTCATCACCGACACCAGCAGCGAGCGGAACTCACGGAATGTCTCGTCGAAGCGCCGATTGACTTCAGCGAATCCGGATCGCATCTGAACGTCCAGGGTGTCGAGCCGGCGGTCGACCTCGGTGAATCGCTCGTCGATGCGCCCGAATTGCTCGTCGATGCGCCCGAATTGCTCGTCGATGCGTGCGAACCGGTCGTCGATGCGCGCGAACCGGTCGTCGATGCGGTCGAACCGCATATCCACGCGGGTCTCCAGAGCGTCCAGGTCGCGTTTGGTGGCCACGTCCGCCCAGCCGACCGGCGGCAGGTGCTCCATCAGCACCGTGGCCTCCTTGGGGCCCAACACTTGCTCCAGCCGCTGGTAGAGATGGTGGCGACTCTCCTCGCTGATAGCCACGAAAGCCTCCTCGGTGAATCGGGTCAGAGAGAACTCGTCCCGTTCTCCGAGGGGCTTTTCCCAGTGTACGCACGGTCTGCGACACCAACGGCCGTCAATCCATCAAACGGCTGATCTCGTCACGCTCAGGCCAGGCAACCGGCTCGCCGCTCGTTTCGAGCACCCCTTCGCCCGCCTCCGCCACCGCGATCACCGCTGCTCGATGTCCGGCCTGTGCAAACGCGTTCGCGGCGGTGTCGGCCACCGAGGCGTCGAAGGCTGCCAGCAGCGAACCAGAAGCGAGGGTCGCCCACGGATCGACGCCGACGGCCCGGCAGACCTCGAGCGCCGGCTCCCACCACAACACCTGGTCGCGATCCACCCGTAGGCGGACTTTCGAAGCTGCCGCCATCTCGTGCAGACCCGCCGCCAGACCGCCCTCGGTCGGGTCGTGCATCGCCGTCGCTCCCAGATCGGCTGCCAGCAGCGCTGCGTCCACGACGGAGATGCCCGGCCTATCCAACGCCGCCTCCACGGCCTCGAGCACCTCCGGGTCGAGCCCGCCCAGCTTCGTGGAGAACCCCGACGCCAGCACGGCCGCCCCCTCCACAGGCGCAACACCGACTTGGAAGACAACCTGGCCTTCGCGCACACCACCGGTCGTCACGAAACGACGGTCCTCCGCGAATCCGATCATCTGCCCCACGACCACAACCTGGCGGACGGCAGCCGTCACCTCGCTATGACCGCCCACCAAAGCGACACCGCACCCGGCCAGTGCCTCACCCAGCTGCGCGAACAGCGCCGCCGTCTCCGGCTCGGTGGACCCCGGTGGCAGCAGCACCGTGGCCAGGAACCAGCGCGGCCTGACGCCGGTGACGGCTACGTCGTTGGCGTTGACCGTAACGGCGTAACGGCCGAGGTCCCGCCCGACAAGAGTGACCGGATCGGTGGACACGACCAGGACACCGCCTGGCAGGTCGATGGCGCAGGCGTCCTCACCCACCGCCGGCCCGAGCAGGACATCAGCGGTGCGAGAGCCCTCTGCAGCAGCCAGCAGACGGCCGAGCAGCAAAACCGGCAGCTTGCCGATTCCCAGCGTCCGTGCGGCACACATGACTCGAGCATCGTATGGCCCAACAGGGAAAAGACCGCCCGGTCGCGAGCTGAACGCCGGGCTTCGGGTCCACGCCCCCGGCAGTTCTCTGGTCGATCAGATCTTGATGGCTGCCACGACGGCACCCATCATGGCAGCGAACAGCACCGCCATGACGCTCATCACCGAGACCAGCAGCGAGCGAAACTCCCGGAACGTCTCGTCAAAGCGCCGATTGACTTCAGCGAATCCAGATCGCATCTGAACGTCCAGGGTTTCGAGCCGGCGGTCGACCTCGGTGAAACGCTCGTCGATGCGCGCGAATCGCTCGTCCACCCGGTCGAACCGCATATCCACTCGGGCTTCCAGGGCGTCCAGGGCGCGCTTGGTGGCCACGTCCGCCCAGCCCACCGGCGGCAGGTGCTCCATCAGCACCGCGGCCTCCTTGGGGCCCAACACCTGCTCCAGCCGCTGGTAGATATGGTGGCGACTCTCCTCGCTGATAGCCACGACGATTTCCCTCGATCGATCGAATCAGCTCGAGAGAGAGCTGCCCCGTGCTCCGCGGGCACACCCAGTGTAAGCCCCTGCCTGCGACGACGAAGGCTGGAGGGCTCTCGCGACCGAGGGTCGCGTCGCTCAGCCGGGACGGCGGAGAATCGCGGCGAGGACGCGCCCGCCCTCGCCGCGAAGGGCACAGATCAGTGGGAGGTCGCCCGCAAGCGGTCGACCGCTTCACCGACTGTGCCCGTCTCGTCGGCCTCCAGGCTCGGGTTGCGCGACGCGAGCAGGATGCTGACGACGAG
>DATLUM010000093.1 GCA_035533095.1 Acidimicrobiales bacterium
GCAGTGCCAAACCGTCTCGGCGTTGACAGAGCTGCTTCCCACCCTCACCTACGTCTCCAGGATCAGGCTTGTCAACACCGGCCCAAAACTGACCCCTTTCCACCGGTCGAAAACTGACCCCCCATCCAGGGCCACCGACCGCGCTGCGTGTTCACTTGGCGAGCGGCGTCACCTCCTCAACTGCCCTGAGGCGGCGTCCGCGGCCACCTGAGCGCTGTGCCGGCGCGTCCTTGGTGGCACCGGCTCGTTGGCGCCGGTGGGTGACCCGGCGGCACGCGGGTGAGCAGAAGCGGCGGGCCGAGCCGGGCTGCGGGTTGCGGCAGGCTCCCTCGACGGCGATGACGGTGTCCCTCCCCCAGCACTGACAGCGGGAGAGCTCGCGGGCCGGCTGAGGGCAAGCGTCACGCAATCGCTCAGTTGTCGTCGTCACTCGGGACCCTCCCGAGGTCTCGGCCCTTCAGGCGGTAGCTGTCGCCCTTCAAGTTGACGACCTCGGCGTGATGGACCAAGCGGTCGATCATGGCCGCGGCCACGGTGTCGTCGCCGAAGACCTCGCCCCAGCGACTGAAGGCCTTGTTGGAGCTGACGATCACGCTCGCCCGCTCGTAGCGCGAGCTCACCAGCTGGAAGAACAGGTTGGCGGCCTCGCCCTGGAACGGGATGTAGCCGACCTCGTCAATGATCACGAGCGGGAACCGGCCCAACCTCTTGAGCTCGTCCTGGAGCCTGCCGGCGTCATGGGCTGCTCCCAGGCGGTCGACCCACTGGGCCGCCGTGGCGAAGGCGACGCGATGGCCCGCCAGGCACGCTCTGATGCCGAGCGCGATCGACAGGTGGCTCTTGCCCGTGCCCGGTGGCCCGAGGAACACCGCGTTGGAGCGCGCCTCGATGAAGTCGAGCGCACCGAGGTGAGCGACGACCTCTTTCCGGACGCTGTGCTGGTGCTCGAAGTCGAAGTCCTCCAAGGTCTTGCGGGCCGGGAAGCGGGCGGCCGCGACGCGGTTCTCGCCGCCGTGGGACTGACGGGCCGACACCTCGCGCTCCAGGCAGGCGGCGAGGAAGTCCTCGTGGCTCCAGACCTCAGAGCGCGCCCGCTCGGCGAGGCGCTCGACCCCGGTGGCGATCGACGGGGCCTTGAGCTCCCGGCACAGGTAGGCGAGGTCCCGGGCGCCGCTCACGCCGCACCGGTGATCTCGTCGTAGACAGCGAGGTTGCGCACCTCGACCTCGTCGGAAGACGGCTTCGGCACACCCCGAAGCGCCCGGGCAGCTTCCCGGGCCCGATCATGGACCGGGTCGGTGACGGTGACGTGGCTCGCGAGCGACCGTTCGTGGCTGGCGACCACCTCGTTGCCGAGCTTGGCGGTGACCCGCGCGCCGTCGACGGTGACGTGGATGCGGCGACCCACCGCTTTCGGGTGCACCGAGTAGTCGTTGGTCTGGTGGCGCACCCAGTGGTCGGCCGGCAGGCGCAGGTCGCGGTGTGAGTCCATGTCGGGCAGCACCGGTGGCAGCGCGATCATCGCCGCGAGGTCCTCGTCGATCCGCTCCGACGGCCGGCACCGAAGCCCGGAGTGGACTCGCAGGTTGGCTCTCGTCTCCAGCCAGTCGCCGAGCTGGGTGTTGAAGTCGTCCTGGTCGGCGAAGCTCCGCCCGGGCATGAAACTCGTCTCGAGGTAGCCGTTGGCTCGTTCCACCACGCCCTTTCGTTCCGGATGGCCCTTCGCGAGCACGATCGAGCCCATGGCGAGGGTTCCTTTGAGGCGCAGGTAGGCCTCGGTGTAGATGAGCCGCTTGCCCCGCCTGACCGAGATGGCCGGCTCACCGTCGTAGACACCCATCCTCGGCACCTTGCCGAGCTCGACCACGAGGTCCAGGTGACCGCCCAGCACGTCGGTGGACTCCTTCGAGCCGATCATGCGCGCGAGGATCCAGCGCGAGTAGCAGGTCACCCCGACGAGCACCGGCAGCACGGCCGCCTGGCCGTGGCCGACCGGGATCTCGTAGTCGGGGAACCACAGGTCCCACTGGCACAGCTCGCCGGGCTTGTACTCGGTGCGCCCGAAGGCCTCGGGCACCTGGTAGGCCGGACGGAGCTCGGCGACGCGCTCACGAAGCACCGTGATCCCACGCGTCCAGCCGATCCGCTCGGCGACGACCGTCGCGGGCATATCCGGCGTCAGTCCCAACAACCGCCGGATCTCCGGCTCGAAGGCGTCCACCGCCGAGCCCCGCCCCTCGCGCTCGTACTTCGGCGCCTCCTCGGCCCGAAGTGCCGACCGCACGGTGTTGCGCGCCACGCCGAGCCTGCGGGCGATGGCCTTGATGCCCATCGCCTCCGCACGGTGCAGCCTTCTGATCTCTGCCCATTCCTCCACGTCGATCACATTCCTTCTCCCGGTCGGCCCGTTGTCGGCGGACCAGGATCGAGTCCAAACCACTGAAAGTGGTGGATCCCCGGGAGAGGGGTCAGATTTCAACCGGTGATAGGGGGTCAGTATTCAGGCGGCGGCGACAGCTCGACGGCTTCGTCCAGCGCGTCCTTCCGCCGGCCCGAGATGAAGACATGCGCTCCCTCATCGACGAACAACTTGGCACCGGCCAGCGCCATGCCGCTTGTCCCGCCAGTGATCACTGCGACCTTGCCATCGAGCTTTCCCATCAGCACTCCGTTCACATGCGCTGCCGATATTATGTACACCGAGCTGATCGCTTAACGTATCAGAGAATGCAAGCTATGTACACCGGTCGGTACCCACCTGGACTACGCTGGGCCTATGACAGAGTTGGAGAAGGGGCCGCGAGGACTGCGCCGTGGCAGGGGCGCGCGAGAGCGCATCCTCAGCGCTTCACAACAGCTGTTCCGCGATCAGGGCATCAACCGCACCGGCATCGACCAGATCTGCGCGGTGGCCGAGGTGTCCAAGCACACGCTGTACCAGCACTTCACCGGTAAGGACGAGCTGATCGCCGAATGCCTACGCCGATTCGATCCCGACGTCCTGCCTGAAG